>JAOPYC010000155.1 GCA_025964795.1 Marmoricola sp. | reverse complement strand
AGGCGCGGACGCTCGGTGGTTCCGCTGACCTTCTTGCGACCACGGATCTGGCGACGCGTGCGCGACGCCACCCGTGCCGAAGTGTGCTTGCCAGTCTTGAGTGCGATAGCCATCGTCACTTACCAGCCTTTCCGACCTTGCGGCGAATGTGCTCTCCGGAGTAACGAACGCCCTTGCCCTTGTAGGGCTCCGGCTTGCGCAGCTTCCGGATGTTGGCGGCGACCTCACCGACGAGCTGCTTGTCGATGCCCTGGACACCGAGCCTCGTGGGCCCCTCGACGGTGAACGTGATGCCGTCGGGGGCGTTGAACGTGATCGAGTGCGAGTAGCCGAGCTGGAACTCCAGCTGCGTCGGGCCCTTGGAGAGCACCCGGTAACCCACGCCCACGATCTCGAGTCGCTTCTCGTAGCCGTCGGTGACACCGACGACCATGTTGTTGATGAGCGAGCGGGTCAGGCCATGCAGGGCCCGGCTCTGGCGCTCGTCGTTGGGACGCTTCACCTCGAGGCTGCCCTCACCGTTCTCCACGGTGATGGGTGATGCGACCGTGTGGCTGAGCGTCCCCTTGGGACCCTTCACCGTGACGGTCTGTGCCTCGACCTGTACGTCGACCCCGGCCGGGACCGGAACGGGCAGCTTGCCAATTCGCGACATTGCTATTCCTCCTGGTTCCTGGTCACCAGACGTAGGCGAGGACTTCCCCACCTACGCCCTTGCGGTTGGCCTGACGGTCGGTGAGCAGACCCTGGCTGGTCGAGATGATCGCGACGCCGAGGCCTCCCAGCACCTTGGGCAGGGCGGTGTGCTTGGCGTACACGCGCAGGCCGGGCTTGCTGATCCGGCGTACGCCGGCGATCGAGCGCTCGCGGTTGCGGCCGTACTTCAGCTGGATGTCGAGCGTCTTGCCGACGACTTCCTCGTGGTCCTGGACCTCGAAGGAGGTGATGTACCCCTCCTGCTTCAAGATCTCCGCGACGCCCTGCTTCAGCTTGCTGTACGGCATGGACACCGAGTCGTGGTACGCCTGGTTGGCGTTGCGCAGACGAGTCAACATGTCTGCGATCGGGTCTGTCATGGTCATGGCCGGGTCGGCCCTCTCTCCACTCCGGTTTCGCCCTGCATCTCAGGACGACCTGTAGCGATCATTTGGTTTTGGTCGGGTTACCAGGAGCTCTTGGTGACGCCGGGGAGCTCGCCCGCGTGGGCCATCTCCCGCAGGCAGATCCGGCACAGGCCGAACTTGCGGTAGACCGCCTTGGGGCGGCCGCAGCGCTGGCAGCGGGTGTAGCCGCGGACAGCGAACTTGGGCTTGCGTGCGGCCTTGACCTTCAGTCCAGTCTTCGCCATGTCAGTTGGTGCCTTCCTTGAACGGGAAACCGAGCTTCTTGAGCAGCGCACGGCCTTCGTCGTCGTTCGTCGCCGTGGTCACCACCGTGATGTCCATACCGCGCGTGCGGTCGACCTTGTCCTGGTTGATCTCGTGGAACATGACCTGCTCGGTCAGACCGAACGTGTAGTTGCCACGGCCGTCGAACTGACGGTCGGAGAGACCACGGAAGTCACGGATGCGGGGCAGCGCCAGGGCGAGCAGCCGGTCCAGGAACTCCCACATCCGGTCGCCGCGCAGCGTGACGTGGGCGCCGATCGGCATCCCCTCACGGAGCTTGAACTGGGCGATCGACTTGCGGGCCTTGGTGACCTGCGGCTTCTGTCCGGTGATCGCGGTGAGGTCCTTGACCGCACCCTCGATCAGCTTCGAGTCGCGAGCGGCCTCGCCGACACCCATGTTGACCACGATCTTGGTCAGGCCGGGCACCTGCATGACGTTGGCGTAGCCGAACTGCTCGCGCATCGCCGGGATGATCTCCTCGCGGTAGCGAGCCTTCATCCGCGGCGCGGCACCCCGCTCGGCCGACTGCTCGGCCGCGGTGTCGCTGTTGATCTCGGTCATTGCGTCAGTCATCAGATCTCTTCTCCGGACTTGCGGGAGATGCGCACGCTGCGCTCGGCCGCGTAGGTCGAGCCGTCGGAGCGACGCTTCGTGGTCTCCACGCGCTTGGAGCCGAGGCGGGTGATGCCCTTGCCGTCGACCACCATCACGTTGGAGATGTGGATCGGGGCCTCGGCGGTCACGATGCCACCGGTGTTCCCCGCACGCCCACCCTGGTTCACGACCTTGGTGTGCTTCTTGACGCGGTTCACGCCTTCGACGATCACCCGCTGCTCCTCGCGGAGCACCTGGATGACCTTGCCCTCGGCGCCCTTGTCCTTGCCTGCGATCACCTTGACGGTGTCGCCCTTCTTGATCTTGACGCTCATCTCAGAGCACCTCCGGTGCCAGCGAGATGATCTTCATGAACTTCTTCTCGCGCAGCTCGCGGCCCACCGGGCCGAAGATGCGCGTTCCACGGGGTTCCCCGTCGTTCTTGAGGATCACTGCTGCGTTCTCGTCGAAGCGGATGTATGAGCCGTCCGCACGGCGGCGCTCCTTGACGGTGCGCACGATGACGGCCTTGACGACGTCGCCCTTCTTGACGTTGCCGCCCGGGATCGCGTCCTTGACGGTGGCGACGATGACGTCGCCGATGCCGGCGTAGCGCCGACCAGAGCCGCCGAGCACGCGGATGCAAAGAATCTGCTTCGCACCCGTGTTGTCGGCGACCTTGAGTCGCGACTCCTGCTGGATCATGTCTTAGTTCTCCTACTTCGCCTTCTCGAGGATCTCCACGACGCGCCAGCGCTTGGTGGCGCTGAGCGGGCGGGTCTCCATGATCCGGACGCGGTCTCCGATGCCACAGTCGTTGGCCTCGTCGTGGGCCTTCAGCTTGCTCGTACGACGAAGCACCTTGCCGTAGAGGGCGTGCTTGACGCGGTCCTCGACGGACACGACCACGGTCTTGTCCATCTTGTCGCTGACGACCAGGCCCTCACGGACCTTGCGCGCCGAGCGCTCGTCGACGGAACCTTCGACTACTGGGTTCTCGCTCATGCGCCAACCTCCTCAGACTGGGTCTCGGTGCCCGGGGCGGTCCGGATGCCGAGCTCGCGCTCACGCACCACGGTGTAGATCCGGGCGATGTCCTTCTTGACCGCGTTCAGGCGGCCGTGGCTCTCGAGCTGGCCGGTGGCCGCCTGGAAGCGCAGGTTGAACAGCTCTTCCTTGGCCTCACGCAGCTTGCTCTCGATGTCGACGTCGTTCAGGTCGTCGAGCTCATGTGCTGTAGCCATCAGAAATCACCTGTCTCACGGCTGACGAACTTGCACTTCATGGGCAGCTTGTGGATGGCGCGGCGCATGGCCTCGCGGGCCACGTCCTCGTCCACGCCGGCCAGCTCGAACATGATCCGACCGGGCTTGACGTTGGCCACCCACCACTCGGGCGAGCCCTTCCCGGAACCCATGCGGGTCTCGGCGGGCTTCTTGGTCAGCGGACGGTCCGGGTAGATGTTGATCCAGACCTTTCCGCCGCGCTTGATGTGACGGGTCATCGCGATACGAGCGGACTCGATCTGACGGTTGGTCACGTAAGCCGGCTCGATCGCCTGGATGCCGAAGTCGCCGAAGGACAGCTTGGTGCCGCCCTTCGCCGCGCCGGTGCGCCTCGGGTGGTGCTGCTTGCGGTGCTTGACCCTGCGGGGCATCAACATGGGGCTCAGGCCTCCGTTCCGGAAGTCGTCGCGACGGCGGGAGCCTCGGCAGCCGGGGCTGCAGCGGCGGCCGCCTCGGGGGCGGGGGTCTCGGCGCGGTCGGCGCGGGTCGGACGGTCGCCCGCACCGGCACCGCGAGTCCCGCGGGTCG
>JAOPYC010000102.1 GCA_025964795.1 Marmoricola sp. | reverse complement strand
CCACGGCGTCGGCGATGTCGCGGGGCGGCATGAAGCCGTAGCGGCCGCCGGCGGTCTCGCTGAGCAGCCCCCAGTCGAGGTCGGCACCGGCGTGCTCGGCCGCCGCGCCCATCGGCAGGTCGGTCTCGACGCCACCCGGACAGACGGTGTTGGCGCGGATGGCGCGAAGCGACGGAACTGGTCGACGCCGGCCACGTTGACCAGCACGTCGAGCCCCGAGCCGGTCGGCAGCGGCGCCCACGGCGGTTGCGACCGAGGCGGCGTCGCTGACGTCGCAGGGCTGCACGCCCTCGGCCTCGCGCAGGTCGACGCCCTCGACCCGGGCGCCCTCCTCGGCCAGCAGCTCGACGACCGACCGGCCGATCCCGCCTGCCACTCCCGTGACCAGCGCGCGCTTGCCCTCGAACCGTCCCGCCGCGTCCTGCTCCGTTCGTCAGTGCCCCGCGCCGGGACAGCGGACGCATCGTCGCAGGGCCCGCGCCACCCGCGCTGCCGGAACCTATGCTGTCGCCGTGGCCGACAGCGCGCGCGACATCGAGCGCCTCCTCTACACCTACGCCGAGCGCATCGACGCCGGTGACTTCGACGGGGTGGCCGAGCTCTTCGCGCACGGTCGCATCTGCGGGGTCGAGAACGGCCCGCCCGAGACCGTCTTCGAGGGCCGCGACCGGGTGCGCGCGCTCTATGGCATGACGACGCGGATCTACGCCGACACCGGCACACCGAAGACCCACCACGTCACGACCAACGCCCGGATCGAGGTCGACGAGGAGGGCGGTACGGCGCGCTGCTCGTCGTACTACGCCGTCACCCAAGCCACCGACGACCTGCCGCTGCAGCTGATCATCACCGGCCGCTACCACGACACGTTCCACCGGATCGACGGCGCGTGGTGGTTCGACAGCCGGACCATGTTCGTCGACCAGACCGGCGACCTGAGCCACCACCTCAAGCTCGGAGGCCCTCGCCTAAAGTGAGGCCCGTGGCTTCCTCTGGCTCGGCTGACCTGGTCATCGTCGCGAACCGCCTCCCCGTCGACCGGGTGACGCTCGCCGACGGGACGCCCGGCTGGCGTCGGTCGCCGGGCGGTCTGGTCAGCGCCATCGAGCCGGTGATGCGCGCCAACGACGGCACCTGGATCGGCTGGCCCGGCGGCACCGAGAGCGACCTCGAGCCCTTCGAGGACGAGGGCCTGCACCTCGTCCCGATGACGATGAGCCAGGACGAGATCGAGAACTTCTACGAGGGCTTCTCCAACGCCACCCTGTGGCCGCTCTACCACGACCTCGTCGCCAAGCCGGAGTTCCACCGTGAGTGGTGGGACGCCTACGTGTCGGTCAACCAGCGCTTCGCCGAGCAGGCCGCCGAGGTCGCCTCCGAGGACGCGACGGTCTGGGTCCACGACTACCAGCTCCAGCTGGTGCCGCAGATGCTCCGCGAGCTGCGGCCCGACCTGCGGATCGGCTTCTACCTGCACATCCCGTTTCCTCCGGCCGAGCTCTTCCAGCAGCTGCCGTGGCGGCGCCAGATCCTCGAGGGCCTGCTCGGTGCCGACCTGGTCGGCTTCCAGCTCCCCGGCGCCTCCCAGAACTTCGTCCGCCTGGTGCGGCAGCGGGTCGGCCACAAGACCCACCGCGACCTCGTCTACCTGTCCGAGGGCCGCACCGTCCGGGCCGCGGCGTTCCCCATCTCCATCGACGCCGCGGGCTTCGAGGAGCTCGCCCGCTCCGAGGGGGTCGCGGACCGCGCCGCCGAGATCCGCGAGCAGCTCGGCAGCCCGCGCAAGATCTTCCTGGGCATCGACCGCCTCGACTACACGAAGGGCATCTACGCCCGGCTGCGTGCCTTCAGCGAGCTGATCGCCGAGGGCGAGCTCGACGTCGAGGACGCCGTGTTCGTGCAGGTCGCGACGCCGTCACGCGAGCAGGTCGAGCAGTACCGGATCCTCCGCGACGAGATCGACCGGCTGGTCGGCCGGATCAACGGCGACCTCGGCCGGATCGGCCGCCCCGCGATCAGCTACATGCACTCCTCGTTCCCCCGCGAGGAGATGGCCGCGCTCTACCGCGCCGCCGACATCATGGTCGTCACGCCGTTCCGCGACGGGATGAACCTCGTGGCCAAGGAGTACGTCGCGTGCCGCTACGACGACGGCGGCGCCCTCGTCCTCTCCGAGTTCGCCGGCGCCGCCAACGAGCTGCGCCAGGCCTACCTGGTCAACCCCTACGACATCAACGGCATGAAGGCGATGATGATGCAGGCCTACCAGGCCGGGGAGAAGGACCGCCTCCGCCGGATGCGCGCGATGCGCAAGACCGTCGCGGAGCACGACGTAGCCCACTGGGCCTCCACCTTCCTCGACCAGCTCTCCGGCACCCAGCCGACGCACTCGAAGAACCCGCGCCCGGTGAAGAAGGGCTGACAAAAAGCCCAGGCGACTGGGACAGTCGGAGGATGAACGCTCAACCAGCTCCCGACCTCGAGGCGATCGAGGTCAACCGTGCCCGGATCCGCGAAGAGCACCTGCGCCCGGCCGAGGAGCGGCCCGAGTCCACGGCGCGCGGGCTGCACCACACGGCACTGATCAGCAGCGACGTCGAGGCGACCGTGCGGTTCTACCAGGACGTGCTCGGGTTCCCGCTGACCGAGCTGATCGACAACCGCGACTACCCGGGCTCCTCGCACTTCTTCTTCGACGTCGGCCACGGCAACCTGCTGGCCTTCTTCGACTTCCCGGGCCTCGACGTCGGTCCCTACGCCGAGGTGCTCGGCGGACTGCACCACTGCGCCATCTCGGTCGACCCCGACCGGTGGGAGGCCCTCGTCGTACGCCTCGAGGAGGCCGGCGTCGACCACGAGGTGCACAGCGGCGTCTCGGTCTACTTCCGCGACCCGGACGGCGCCCGGATCGAGCTCATCGCCGACCCGTTGGGCGAGATGTACGGGCAGCACGTGCTGTAGGGAGCTGCTCCAGCTCGCGCAGCCCGAGCCGGACCCCCGATGTCCAGCGTCGGTGTGGTGATCTCCTGCGGGCCCGCATCCGGCGGCCAGCCGAGCAGGGAGCCGTAGAAGGCCCGGGCGGCAGCGGTGTCCGGCACCGCGAGCTCGATGTAGCAAGGATGTCCCGTCATTCTCAGTCTCCGGTGTCCGTGCCCCACGTCCGGTGCTTCTCGCCCTCGCCCTGCTCGATCGAGACCGTCTCGCTGCGCATGCCCCCGGGCTGCATCAGCTGGGTGATCTGGGCGGCGAGGTCCGGGCCGAGCTCGCCCCAGCCGTCCTTGTAGCCGTAGACCGCGCGCAGCGACTGGGCCGAGTAGTCGCCGCGGAAGATGTCCACGTCCTCGGCGGTGATCAGACCCGGGTGGGCGACGCCGACCGACTCCGAGACCTTCACCAGCTCGTTGCGGAAGGTGCGGATGTACTGCGCGCACCGCTCCGCCTTCGACACCGGGTCCAGGCCGTGCGCGAGCCACGGGTCCTGGGTGGCGACGCCTGTGGGGCACCGGTCGGTGTGGCACTTCTGCGACTGGACGCAGCCGATCGACATCATCGCCTCGCGGGCGACGTTGATCATGTCGGCGCCGAGCGCGAAGGCCACCACCGCGTTGTCGGGCAGGCCGAGCTTGGCCGAGCCGATGAAGGTCACGTCGTCGGTGAGCCCCGCCTCCGCGAAGGTGCCGTAGACCCGGGAGAAGCCCATCCGGAAGGGCAGCGCGATGGAGTCCGCGAAGATCGGCGGGGACGCGCCGGTGCCGCCCTCGCCCCCGTCGACGGTGATGAAGTCGACGCCGCGGTCCCGGCGCGCCATCAGCCGGGTGAGCTCGTACCAGAAGCCCATCTCCCCCACCGCGCTCTTGATGCCGACCGGCAGCCCGGTCTCCGCCGCGAGCAGCTCGACGAAGTCCAGCAGACCGTCCTCGTCACCGAAGGCGCGGTGCCGCGAGGGGCTCGCGCAGTCCTGCCCCATCGGGATGCCGCGGATCTCCGAGATCTCCTTGGTCACCTTCGCCGCGGGCAGCAGCCCGCCGAGCCCGGGCTTGGCGCCCTGCGAGAGCTTGACCTCGATGGCCCGCACCGGCGCCGACGCGACGACCTCCTTGAGCTTGCTCAGCGAGAAGTTGCCGTCGTCGTCGCGGCAGCCGAAGTACGCCGTACCGACCTGCAGCACGATGTCCCCACCCTGCCGGTGGTACGGCGAGAGCCCACCCTCGCCGGTGTTGTGCATGCAGCCGGCCTGCTTGGCCCCGCTGTTCAGCGCCTCGATCGCGTTGGCCGACATCGACCCGAAGCTCATCGCCGAGATGTTGACGAGCGAGTCGGGGCGGAACGCCTTGGCGCGACCGCGGGCGGCCCCGAGGACCTTGGCGCTGGGCAGCCCGGTCGCCTGCGCGTGGTCGTGCGGGAGCGAGGCAGCGAAGGTGCGGTGCTTGATGATCGCGTAGCCCGGCGTGTGCTCGGTGTCGTTGTCGGTGCCGAAGCCCGAGTAGTTGTTCTGCTGCTTGGAGGAGGCGTAGATCCACGAGCGCTGGTCGCGGCTGAACGGCCGCTCCTCGTCGTTGCCGGTGACGATGTACTGACGCAGCTCGGGCCCGATCGTCTCCAGCCAGTAGCGGGCGTGTGCGATCACCGGATAGTTGCGCATCAGCGCGTGCTTCTTCTGGGCCAGGTCACGCGCCGCGACGGCGCCCAGGGCCAGGCCCGCACCGCCCAGCACCCGGGAGAGCTTCATGAGCCAGTCCTACTCCGTGCGACCGGGAGGTGTCCACACGTCGGAACCGCCCGCCGGGCGAAGGCACGGGAAACAACCAGTCGGTAACCTTCGCCACATGGACTTGATCCCGAAGCCGGACCAGGTCGCGGCCGCCGCCAGCAACGTCGCGCACAAGGTGCTGTACGGCGGCCTGGCCGACCTCCGCCCGATGCCCAGGACGCTGATCGACGACGGTCCGCTGCGTGAGGTCTACCACTACCGGCCCCAGAAGAAGACCCGCGAGACCGGTGACCCCATCCTCCTGGTCACCCCGCTCGCCGCCCCCGCGATCTGCTACGACCTGCGGCGCGGCTGCTCCCTGGTCGAGCACTTCGTGCAGCAGGGGCGATCCACCTACCTCGTGGAGTACGGCGAGGTCTCCTTCAAGAACCGGGCCATCGGGCTCGAGCACTGGGTCGACGGCGTCGTACCCGAGGCCATCAAGACGGTCAGCGAGCACGCCGGCGGCCGCCCGGTGCACGTGATCGGCTGGAGCCTGGGCGGCATCTTCGCCGCCCTGGCCGCGGCCGACGGGCCCCAGCTGCCGATCGCCTCGCTCACGGTGGTGGGGTCTCCGTTCGACGTCGGGCAGGTCCCGATGGTGGCGCCGATCCGGCCGATCCTGAAGCTGACCGACGGCGGCATCGTCACCCAGCTCTACCGGATGCTCGGCGGTGCCCCGAAGCCGCTGGTGCGCCAGGCCTTCAGGCTGAGCTCCGGCACCAAGATCATCACCAAGCCGCTGGCGATGCTGCAGCACCTCGACGACAGCGAGTGGCTCGCCCAGATCGAGGCCGTCGACCGGTTCACCGCCAACATGCACGCCTATCCGGGTCGCTCGTTCGGGCAGCTCTACCACCGGATGCTCAAGGCCAACCAGCTGCTCAGCGGCAAGGTCACCATCTCCGACCACGAGATCGACGTGGCGAACATCAAGGTCCCGGTGCTGGTCTTCGGTGGGAACACCGACGGCATCGCCCCGATCAGGTCCGTCCAGGCGCTGGTCCCGCTGCTCACGGGCGCCCACGAGGTGCGTTTCGAGATCGTCCCCGGCGGCCACCTGGGCATGCTCACCGGCCGGGCGGCCCGGACCTCCACCTGGCTGGTGATGGACGAGTGGATCGAGCAGTACTCCACACCCGACGACCGTGCGAGCACCTCGCGCCCCCGCAAGCGGGCCGCGAAGAAGACGACTGCCAAGAAGACGGCTGCGAAGAAGACGGCCGCGAAGACCGCGGCCCGGAAGAAGCCGGCTCCCAAGGTCGCCAAGCCGGCGACCGACGTCGCCCCTGACCGCTCGGCCATCGGCTCCAACCCCGACCGCAGGTTCGCGTCGGCCAGCTCGCGGAACCTCGCCCGCAAGTCTTGAACCTGGCCCTCCCGAGAACTACCCAGCAGGTCCTGCGCCTCGTCGCGGCCCTGCTGGTGGTGGTAGTCGTGCTGCTGCTGGGCAACGTCGGCGCGGGCGGCCCCGCGCGGCCGGCGTACCACCACTACGTCGCGATGGGCGACTCCTACACGGCCGCGCCCTTCGTGCCGCTCACCGACATCGCCCACGGCTGCTACCGCTCCAGCAACAACTACCCGCACCTGCTGGCCACCTCGCTGCACATCGACGACCTGAAGGACCGCTCGTGCACCGGCGCCCAGACCAAGGACCTGACCGGTCGCCAGGTCACCGCGCGCGGGATGACGGTGGCGCCACAGTTCGACGCCCTGTCCGCGGACACCGACCTGGTGACGCTGGGCATCGGCGCCAACAACCACCACCTCTACGCCCAGATGGCGACGGTCTGCCGGAGGTCGCTGCGGATCTGCCCGCTCTACGACAAGCGGGCCGCCCTCGGCCGGATCGTCGACGACCTGCGTCCGACCCTGGTCGCCACCCTCGAGCAGGTGCACGAGAGGGCTCCGCACGCGCGCATCCTGCTGGTCAGCTATCCCAAGCTGCTGCCGCCCACCGGGGACTGCCCGAAGCTCCCCCGCTTCCGTCCCCAGGACCGCAGCACCTTCCGCGACATCAACCTGCGCCTGCGCAACCAGATGCGGGAGGCGGCAAAGGACGCGAAGGTGGAGTTCGTGGACTTCTACGCCGCGTCGTTCCGTCACAACGTCTGCGCCCGGCACCCCTGGGTCCAGGGCCGCACCGGCAGCAGCCGGCACGGCGCCGCCCTGCACCCGCTCCCCGCAGGTCAGGAGGCCCTCGCCCGGCTGATCGAGCAGACCCTGCGCACCCCGCCCCCGAAGGCGGACCGCTAGGGCTCAGTCCTCCGCGAGCACGACGACGCGGTCACCGGCCTCGATGGCGAAGAGCTCCGACTTCGCCGGGTTGATGCGTACGCCGGAGGTGCCGTCGCCGCTGCGCGACTGCGCGATGCTGCGGTAGCCCAGCGCCGTCTCACCGCGGCGGGCCGCCGCACCGACGATGGTCGCGAAGCTGGCCTGCTCGCCGACGGTGACGTACCACTCCACGGGCCGCAGGTAGATCTCAGCGCCGTCGGCGTCGAGCAGGTCCGCGAACACCGAGGCCAGGCGCGCGTCCTCCGAGAGCTGCGAGAGCATCAGGCTGAGGATCTGGTCGGACACGATCACGTCGTCGACGTGCGCGACCTCGGCGAGGGCGCGGTTGCGGTCGTCGAGCATCTCGCTGACCACCGCCGGTCCCCCGGGCTCGTCGCCGATTATCTCGCGCACGTGCAGCAGGGTCACCAGCGTCCGCGCGTCGGCCTGCTGGGTGGGGAACTGCTCGGAGTAGCAGAGCACGATCACCTGGTTGAGGTCCCCACGCACGTGGCCCTGCAGGGCCGTCCGGTCGGTGGTCCGACCGCGCTCGATGGTCGCGGTCAGGTTGACCAGGGCGGGCAGCACCGGCACACCGAACTCGGTGAGGATCACCAGCTCGGAGCCCGGCTCGGCGTACGCGTCGAGCTCGCGCACGACGGCTGCCGCCCGCTCGTTCCAGCCGATCAGCAGCGCGTGCGACGGGGTCTCGTCCCGCCCCTGGAACCCGCTGATCACCGCGTCGTCGACGGTGGCGGTGCTGCGACCCGCGTTGGTCAGGGCCGAGTCGTCCTCGACCACGACGATCAGCTCGTCCGAGCCGACCACGGTGTCCTGCGGCGGGTTCAGCCGGGCGACGCCGTCCTGGTCGAGCAGGCCGATCACCGTGACGTCCTCGAAGGCCAGCAAGGTCTCGCCGTACGTCGACCCGGCCAGCGCCGCGTCGGTGTGGAAGTAGATCTCATCGCCGTCGAAGTCGAACAGCTCGGTGTAGACGGCCGCAGCGCCGGACTGCCGCGAGGTCTGCACGATCAGCCGGGCCACGGTCTCGCGCTTGTCGACGAGCACCGCGCGCTCGCGGCCGACCATGCGCGCCGCCTCAAGATTCTGCGGGTCCTGGATCTCCGCGACGATCGGCGGGCCGTCACCGGCGTGCGTGAGCGCAAGGAGGGTCTTGATGACCTCGCTGTCCGGGTCGTCGCCGCCGGGCGAGAGCACGATCACCGAGCGCGCGCTGTGGTGGCTGCACAGCTCGAGGTCACCGAGGTCGATCGGGGAGCCGGAGCGGCAGATCACCTTGGTGCCGTGGAGGTCGGGCACCTTCTCGCGCAGCTCGTCCTCCATCTCGACCTTGTCGCGGTCGGCGAGCACGACGATCACGGCGCGACGCCTGCTCTCGTTGGCGATCGCGAGCTCGCTGACGATGGTGAAGACGGCGTCGGACCACCCGAGGATGACAGTGTGGTCCTTCTCGATGACCACCGAGCGGCCGCGGCGCAGGTCGGAGAGCTTGGCGTCGATGCCGGTGGCGATCACGCCGATCAGCGCGCTCACGATGAACAGGCCGGCCACGGTGAGGGCAAGCATCGTGAAGATGTAGCGCCAGCTGGCGCCGCCGTCGCCCGCCACCGTGCCGGGGTCGAGCGAGTGGAACAGGCTGTTCAGCAGCTGGTGGCCGAAGTCGGGCGAGCCACTGGCGAGGTTGAAGACCGCCACGAACACCGAGAACACGATGATCAGCACCAGCGTCGCGATCGCCAGCCAGGCCACCAGTGCCGGGGTCCCGCGCGACATGGAGTTGTCGAACCAGTAGTGCAGCCTGTCCCAACGGCCCGCGGCGCGCACCGTCGGCGTCCGCGTCGCACCACCTTGCGCCATGGCCGTCTTGGTGCGCTGACGCATCTGCTGTCCTGTGCGGCCCATGGCCTGCCCCCCTGAGTCGGTGTCCGAGACCCGGGAACTGGCACCGGGCAGTGCATCGTCTCGCACCGGACCCCTGCCGTGGTGCGGAATCCGTGGGCTGACGATGCGCGGACAGTCCACGCCCGGGCACTAGGTTGGCCACCGTGACCAGCCTCGACGAGTCCTCCGGAGCGACGCCAGCCCTCGAGCTGCCCCGGAAGGTCCGCATCGGCTACGGGTTCGGCTCCGTGGCCACCGGCACGTTCGGGACCGTCCCCGGGCTGATGCTGCTGCCCTACCTGACCGACACCCTGGGGATCGCCGCGGTGCTGGCCGGGCTGATCGTGTTCCTCCCCAAGGCCTGGGACGTCGTGCTGAACCCGATCGCCGGGCGGATCAGCGACCGCTCCACGGACCCGCGGGGGCCGCGCCGGCCGTTCCTGCTCACGGGCGGCCTGCTGCTGGCGCTGTTCTTCGCGCTGCTGTTCGCCGGTCCCGACCTGGGTTCCGAGGTCTTCGACGCCGCCTGGGTGCTGGTGCTGTTCGTGGCCTGTGCGACGGCGTACGCCTTCTTCCAGGTGCCCTACGTCGCGATGCCGGCCGAGATCACCGACTCCTACGACGAGCGCACCCGGCTGATGACCTGGCGGGTGGCGATCCTCGCGTTCGCGATCATGCTCAGCGGTGCCAGCGCCCCGGCGATCCGGGACGCGTTCGACGGTCGGGCGGGCTACCGCGTGATGGGCGTGGCCATCGCCGTGCTCCTCGTCATCGGGGTCGTCGGCGCCTACCGCGGCACCCGGGGCGCGCCGATCGGTCGGGTGGCCTCCAGCCCCGGGACGCTGCGCGAGCAGCTGCGCTTCGTCGCCCGGGCGCGTGACTTCCGGCTGCTGCTGGCCACCTTCGTGGTGCAGGCACTGGCGACGGGCGCCATGCTCGCCGGCGTCGCCTACGTCTCCCGTTGGGTGCTCGTCGACAAGGGCGCGGCCACCATCCTGTTCGTCTGCTTCGTCGGGCCCGCGCTGCTGCTCACCCCCGCGTGGAGCTCGCTGGGGCAGCGGATCGGCAAGAAGCGGGGCTATGTCGCCTCGTCCCTGGTGCTCGCACTGGCCGCCCTGCTGCTGCTCTGGTCGCGCTCCGCGCCGCACTGGTGGACCTTCGCCGCCACCGCGCTCGTCGGGGTCGGGTACGCCGGCGCGCAGGTCTTCCCGATGGCGATGCTCCCCGACGCGGCGGCGATGGACGCGCGGCTGACCGGCGAGAACCGCACCGGCGTCTACACCGGGGTCTGGACGGCCGGCGAGACGCTGGGGCTGGCGCTGGGCCCCGCGGTCTACGCGCTGGTGCTGGCCCTGGGCAGCTATCGCTCCTCCGACCTCAACGCCGACTGGACCTCGCAGTACCAGCCGTCCTCGGC
The DNA here is from genome assembly GCA_025964795.1 of Marmoricola sp. Lineage (GTDB taxonomy): Bacteria > Actinomycetota > Actinomycetes > Propionibacteriales > Nocardioidaceae > Marmoricola. The sequence goes on along the minus strand of JAOPYC010000102.1, from coordinate 18,226 downwards.
GCTGACAGCCATCGTGCTCGGCTTCTCGCTGATCCCCGCGGTGCTGATCCTGCTCAGCCTGTTCACCCTGTCGCGCTACTCGCTCGACCACACGTCGGTCGAGGGGCGAGCGCAGCGAGCATCTCGAGACCAGGGTGACGAGGAGGACGTGCCGTGAGCGACATCCTGGCCCGGCTCGCCGAGATGCAGTCGGCGGACGTGCCCATCACCGGCGGCCGCACGCTGGCCTACGTCTACGACTCCGGCCTCGCGGAGGCCGACCGGGTCGGGCGCGAGGCGGTGGCGGCGTACGCCGGCTCGAACGGGCTCGACCCGACGGCGTTCCCCTCGCTGCTGATGATGGAGAACGACCTGGTCGGCTTCGCCGTGCGGCTGCTCGACGGGCCCGCGAGCGCGGTCGGGACGGTGACCTCCGGCGGGACCGAGTCGGTGCTGCTGGCCGTGCAGGGCGCCCGCGACTCCCGGCCCGACATCGAGCGGCCGCGGATGGTGCTGCCGGTGACCGCGCACGCGGCCTTCCACAAGGCGGCGCACTACTTCGGGGTCGAGGCCGTGATGGTCGATGTCGACGAGGAGTTCCGGGCCCGTCCGTCGGCGATGGCCGCGGCGATCGACGACCGGACCGTGCTCGTGGTGGCCAGCGCTCCGTCGTACGCCCACGGGGTGGTGGACCCGGTGACCGAGATCGCCGCGGCCGCTGCCGCCCGTGGGGTGCGCTGCCACGTCGACGCGTGCATCGGCGGGTGGGTGCTGCCGTACGCCGCCCGGCTCGGCCGGCCCGTGACGCCGTGGACGTTCGCCGTCGACGGGGTCACCAGCATCTCCGTGGACCTGCACAAGTACGCCTACGCCCCGAAGGGCACCTCGATCCTGCTGCACCGCACACCGGAGCTGCGACGGCCGCAGTTCTTCGCGAGCGCGGCGTGGCCCGGCTACACGATGCTCAACCCGACGATGCAGTCCACCAAGTCCGGCGGGCCGCTGGCCGGCGCCTGGGCCGTGGTGAGCACGATCGGTGACGCGGGCTACCTCGCGTTGACCGAGAAGGTGCTCGCGGGCGTCGACCGGCTGGTCTCCGGCATCTCCTCGTTGCCTGCGCTGCGGGTCGTCGTACGCCCTGAGTCGACGCTGGTCGCGTTCACCACCGACGACACCTGCGACGTGTTCACCATCACCGACGCGATGACGCGAGCCGGCTGGTACGTCCAGCCCCAGCTCTCCTTCGAGGGCCACGCGCCGACGATCCACCTGTCCCTGAGCGCGGCCACCGCCGACCAGACCGACGAGTTCCTCGCCGCTCTGTCCGGCGCGGTCTCCGAGGCGGTCGCGGCCGGCCCGATCGCGATCGACCCCGGCGTGGTGGAGTTCGTGCGGTCCCTCGACGCCGCCGCCCTGAGCGACGAGGACTTCGACGGCCTGCTCGCGGCGACCGGCATGGCCGGCGGCGACGGCGTCGGCCTCCCGGCGTCGATGGCCGAGATCAACGCCCTCCTCGACCTGGCCGCGCCACCACTGAGAGAAGCACTTCTGACGGCCTTCCTGGACCGCCTCCTCCGCCCCTCCGCCCAGCTGTGACGCGGAGCCGGGAGCAGTCGACACGTGGTGCGCTCACCACCCACGCGGTAAGCAGGTGGGGACTCACTTCTCGAGAGAAAGGCCTCCCATGCCTCAGATCGACTCGAACGGGATCTCCCTCAACTACACCGACTCCGGTGGCGACGGCCGGACCGTCGTGCTGATCCACGGGTGGCCGCTGAGCGGTGCGTCGTGGTCGGAGCAGGTGCCGGCGCTCACCGAGGCCGGCTACCGCGTGGTGACCTACGACCGTCGCGGCTTCGGCGAGTCGGACAAGCCCGAGGACGGCTACGACTACAACACCTTCGCCGCCGACCTCAAGGGCGTGCTCGAGGGCCTCGACCTGACCGACGTGACGCTGGTCGGCTTCTCCATGGGCGGCGGCGAGATCGCGCGCTTCATCGGGCAGTACGGCGAGGACCGGCTGCGCTCGGTCGTGTTCGCGGGCGCTGTGCCGCCGTACCTCCTGAAGACCGACGACAACCCCGACGGCGGCCTGGCCGAGGAGGACGTGCAGGGGATGGAGCAGGGTGCGCGCGAGAACCGCGAGGAGTTCCTCGACGGCTTCACCACCAACTTCTTCTCCGCGGGCGGCGAGCTGAAGGTCACCGAGGAGCAGCGCCAGGACGCGCTGGCCCTCGAGGCCCTGGCCCGCGACGAGGCCGTCGTCGGCTGCATCGGTGCCTTCGGTCGCACCGACTTCCGCAACGACCTGTCCCGGGTCACGGTGCCGACCCTGGTCATCCACGGCGACTCCGACGCGATCGTGCCCTTCGAGGTCTCCGGCAAGCGCACGGCCGCCACCATCGAGGGCAGCGAGCTGGTGGTCGTCGAAGGCGGGCCCCACGGCTTCAACGTCAGCCACGCGGAGGAGTTCAACGAGCACGTCGTGACCTTCCTGGCCACGTGAGCGCCCCCACCTGACCCAGCCCGCCCGCCTATCGTGTCCCCATGAGCGCGCTCGCCGGACTCGTGGACCAGGGGCTGGTGGCCTCCGACTGGGCGGAGGCCCTTGCGCCCGTCGACGGCCAGATCGCCACCATGGGGCGGTTCCTGCGCGAGGAGGTGTCGGCCGGGCGGCGCTACCTCCCGGCCGGCGAGCACATCCTGCGCGCGTTCCAGCGACCGCTCGCCGACGTGAAGGTGCTCATCGTCGGACAGGACCCCTACCCCACGCCCGGCCACCCGGTCGGCCTGAGCTTCTCGGTCGCGCCGGGCGTCGCGCCGCCGAAGAGCCTGGTCAACATCTACAAGGAGCTGGTCGACGACCTCGGCGTACCGGCTCCGACCACGGGCGACCTGACGCCCTGGGCCGACGCCGGCGTGCTCCTGCTGAACAGGTCGCTGACCGTCACCCCGGGCCAGTCCGCCTCCCACCGAGGCCGCGGCTGGGAGCCCGTCACCGACCAGGCCATCCGCACCCTGGCCCGGTGCGCGCAGCAGGGTGCGCCGCTGACCGCCATCCTGTGGGGCCGTGACGCCCAGTCGCTCAAGCCCGAGCTCGCGCCGATCCCGTGGGTCGAGTCCGTGCACCCCAGCCCGCTGTCGGCGCACCGGGGCTTCTTCGGCTCGCGTCCGTTCAGCCGGGTCAACCGGATGCTGGAGGAGCAAGGCGGTACGCCGGTGGACTGGCGTCTTCCCTGACGGCGGAATATAGTTGTAGCTTCAACAGTTTGGAGCATCATGACCACCCAGCCCGCGACCACCGACCGGATGCCCGCTCTCTACATCGGGCACGGCGCTCCGCCCCTCCTCGACGACCCGCTGTGGTCGGCCCAGCTGCGCGCCCTGGCCGCCGAGATCGCCCGTCCGAAGGCGATCCTGATCGTCAGCGCGCACTGGGAGTCCGCCCCCCTGTCGCTGTCCGCGTCCGGCCCGGGCGTCCCCCTGGTCTACGACTTCGGCGGCTTCCCGGAGCGGTACTACCGGATGACCTACGAGACGCCCGACGCCACCGCGCTCGCGCAGCGGATCGAGGCGATGATGCCCGACTCCGAGCCGGTGCACCGCCACGGCTCCCGCGGCCTCGACCACGGCGCCTGGGTGCCGCTGAAGATCATGTATCCCGACGCCGACATCCCGGTCCTGCAGATGTCGCTGCCGACCCAGGACCCCTACAAGCTGCTCACGCTCGGCAGCCGCCTGCGCGAGCTCCGCGACGAGGGCGTGCTGATCATCGGGTCGGGGTTCCTCACCCACGGGCTGCCGTTCCTCACCGAGTTCCGCATCGAGGCCACGGCCCCGGGCTGGTCCGTCGACTTCGACGCGTGGGCCGCCGAGGCCCTCTCCCGTGGCGACGTGGCCGAGCTCGCGGCGTACAGGTCCAAGGCGCCGGGCATGCCCTACGCCCACCCCACCGCCGAGCACTACACCCCGCTGTTCGTCACCCTCGGCGCCGCCACCGACACCGAGGCCCCCGGCGACCAGGTGATCGACGGCTACTGGATGGGCCTGTCGAAGCGGTCGCTGGTCGTCGCCTGAAGTTTCACTGGGGACCCAGTGAAACCGCCGCCTAGCGGATCCCCAGCCGCCGCATCATCGCCAGCCCCTTGAGCGTCTGGTCGACGTGCTTCTCGAAGGGCTCGTCGCGGGGGGCGGAGAGGACCTGCTTCTTGAGCACCGACAGGTTGATCGCGTCGGTGTACTTCAGCAGGCCCTGGTCGCCGTGGCGGGCGCCGACGCCGGACTGCTTGACGCCGCCGGACGGCGTCCCCTTCGAGGCGTACGCCGCAGCCAGCGCGTCGTTCACGTTGATGTTGCCGGCCTCGATCCGCCCGGCCACCGCCTGCGCCTTGGCCAGGTCGGTGCCCCAGACGCTCGCGTTCAGGCCGTACTCCGTGTCGTTGGCCAGCGCGACCGCCTCGTCGACCGAGGAGTAGCGGTGCAGCGCCACGACCGGGCCGAACGTCTCGCACGAGCCGGCCAGCATGTCGGCGGTGACCCCCTCGAGGATCGTCGGCTCGTAGAACGCCGGGCCGAGGTCGGGACGCTCGCGTCCCCCGACGAGCACCGTCGCGCCCTTCTCCACCGCGTCCGCGACGTGCGAGGCGACCCGGTCCTTCTGGTCGACGGACACCAGCGAGCCCACCTCCGGCTCGAAGTCGTACGCCGCCCCCAGCCGCAGCGCCTTCGTGGCCGTGACGAAGCGCTCCTTGAAGTCGTCGTAGATCGAGTCGTGGATGTACATCCGCTCGATGTGCATGCAGATCTGGCCGGTGTTGCCGAACACCCCGAACAGCGCGCCCTCGACGACCTCGTCGAGGTTGGCGTCGGGCAGCACGATCATCGGGTTCTTGCCGCCGAGCTCGAGGCAGGCGCCGATCAGGTTCTCCCCCGCCCGCTGGCCGACGAACCGGCCGGTGGCCGTGGAGCCGGTGAACATCACGTAGTTGGCGTTGTCGATCAGCGTCGGACCGACGTCGGGCCCCTCGCCGCAGACGACCTGGAACAGCCCTTCGGGCAGCCCGGCCTCGTAGAGCAGCGAGATCCCGAACAGCGGTGAGAGCGCCGTCTTGTTGTCCGGCTTGAGCACCACGGCGTTGCCGGCCATCAGCGCCGGGATCGCGTCGGAGAGCCCGGTCGCGAACGGGAAGTTCCACGGCGCGATGATCGCCACGACGCCCTTGGGCTGGCGGATCTCGGTCGAGGTGCTCATCACCGGCACCGGGCCACCGCGCTTGGTCGGCGCCAGCAGCTTCGCGGCGCGCTTGAGGTAGTGCGAGGTGACCATCGTCGGGTCGCAGGTCTCGTCGAAGGCCATCCGCCGGGCCTTGCCGGACTCGGCCTGGATCAGGTCGACGATCGTGGTGTTGTTCTCGATCAGGAGCTTGTGGAAGCGCTTGAAGACGGCCAGCCGCTTCTTCACCGGCCACTGCGACCAGGTGCGTTGGGCCTCGCGCGCCCGGGCGAACGCGGCCTCGATGTCCTTCGGGCTCGACTGCGGGAGCGTGGTGATCACCTCGCCCGTGTAGACCTCGGTCAGCTTCCAGACGCCCCCGCCGCTGGAGACGACGCGTGCGGTGATCCGGTCGAGCAGCTCGTCGGTGATGGTGGCCGGTCGGGTCAGGGTCTCGCTGGTCATGTCCGCTCCTGTTGAGTACGACGACTAGGGGTGCAGGATGAGCTCGGCGGCCTTCTCGCCGATCATGATCGAGGCCGCGTTGGTGTTGCCGCCGGTGATCGACGGCATGATCGAGGCGTCCGCGACGCGCAGGCCGTCGATGCCGTTGACCTTCAGGTCCGGACCGACGACGGAGAGCTCGTCGACGCCCATCCGGCAGGTGCCGACACCGTGGTAGACAGACGTGGCCCGGTTGAGGATCGCGTCGCGCAGCTCGCCGCCCGTGAGGTGGGCGCCGGGGTGGATCTCCTCCTTGACCGCACCGCCGAAGGCCGCACCGCCCATGATCTCGCGGACCATCTCCGACCCCTCGGCGAGCACCTCGAGGTCGGCGTTGTCGGCGAGGTACTGGAAGTCGATCAGCGGTGAGGCCGTCGGGTCGGACGAGGCCAGCCGCAGGGTGCCGCGGCTCTTCGGGTAGATCAGGGTCGAGAGCAGCGTCAGCGACGTACGCGGGTCGACGTCGTGACGGACGGGCTCGTCCTGGTTGGGCGAGACGTAGGACCAGGGCAGCAGGTGCAGCTGCAGGTCGGGTACGTCGGTCGCCGCCGAGGTCCGCAGGAAGGCCACCGACTCGAACACCGAGTTGGCCATGAAGGTCTTCCCCGGCCGCATCAGCTCCTGGAGCACGCCCTTGCCGAAGAAGAGCGCGTTGCCCTTCATCTTCGAGGAGGTCGCGTGGAAGGTCAGGGCGTGGAACATGTGGTCGTGCAGGTTGTCGCCGACGGGCAGGTCGGCGACCGTGATGATGCCGTGGTCGGTGAGGTGCTGGGTATGGCCGACGCCGGAGAGCATCAGCAGCTGGGCGGAGCCGACGAAGCCGGCGGAGAGGATGACCTCCTTGCCCGCGCGGACGGTGCGCTTGCTGCCGTCCTTGTCGGTGACCTCGACCCCGGTGGCGCGGCCGTTCTCGATGATCACCTTGGTGACGAGCACCTCCGACTGCAGTTGCAGCGACGGCACGTCGAGGTTGTGGATGTAGCCGCGCGAGGCGCTGTAGCGCAGCCCGTCGGCGGCGTTCTGCTGCATCCGGCTGACGCCCTCCTGCGACTCCGCGTTGTAGTCGTCGAGGATCTTCACGCCGAGGGTGTCCGACGTGGCCTGGATGAACTGGAGGGTGCCCTCCTGGGGCATCTTGTTGCGGGTGATCCTGATCGGGCCGCCGGCGCCACGGAAGTCGTTGGCACCGTCCTCGAAGTCCTCCATCCTCTTGTAGGCGGTGTTGACGGAGTCGGCGTCCCAGCCGGTGTTGCCCTCGGCGGCCCAGGAGTCGTAGTTGGCGCGGTTGCCGCGCACGTAGACCATCCCGTTGATGGAGCTGGAGCCGCCGACGACCTTGCCCCGCGGGACCGGCATCTTGCGGTCCAGGATGTGCTTCTGCGGGGTGGAGTAGAAGCCCCAGTCGACCCGCGCCTTGATCTCGGGCACCGAATGCATCGGGCCGATCATGCCCGGCTTCTTCACCAGGAACTGGTTGTCGCTCTTGCCCGCCTCCAGCACGATCACGCTCGCCCCCGACTGGGCGAGCCGCCCGGCGACCGCCGCACCGGAGCTCCCCGAGCCCACCACCACGTAGTCGGCCTCGTTCGTGTAGGGCGCGTGCTTGGCCATGCTCACCTCGTCGATCAACAGCGCGGGCATACCGCGGGAATGTGCCGTGCGCCACAACTATAACCTGTTCTAGTTTGGTCGACCAGGCAGGGAACGGGCCAAGATGATGCCCATGGAGCTCCTCTCGGTCCAGTCATCGGTCGCTTTCGGACATGTCGGCAACAGCGCCGCGGTCTTCCCGCTGCAGCGGCTCGGGATCGAGGCCTGGGCGGTCAACACCGTGCACTTCTCCAACCACACCGGGTACGGCGCGTGGCGCGGCCCGCTGCTCTCCGCCGACGACCTCCGCGAGGTGATCCTGGGCGTCGAGGAGCGCGGCGCCATGGGCCGGCTGGCCGCCGTGCTCAGCGGCTACCAGGGGGCCGAGGAGGTGGGCGCCGTCGTCCTGGAGGCGGTCGCGCGGGTCAAGGAGCTGAACCCGGCGGCGGTCTACTGCTGCGACCCGGTGATGGGCGACGTGGGCCGGGGCATGTTCGTCCGGCCCGGCATCCCGGAGTTCATGCGCGACCGGGTGGTCCCGGCTGCCGACGTGATCACGCCGAACCACTTCGAGCTCGACTTCCTCGCGGGACGCGAGACCCGGACCGTCGCCGACGTGCTCGCCGCCGTGGACGCCGTACGCGCCACCGGACCCGCCACGGTCCTGGTCACCAGCGTGCTCACCGACGAGACGCCCGAGGGGTCCGTCGACGTGATCGCCGTCGCGGACGACGGCGCCTGGTCCTGCCGTACGCCGCTCCTGCCGATCTCCCCCAACGGCTGCGGGGACGTGACCGCCGCGGTCTTCCTCGCCCACCTGCTCCGCACCGGATCGGCCGAGACCGCCCTCCAGCGGGTCACCTCCACCGTCTTCGGAGTCCTGGAGCGGACGATCGAGGCCGGCACCCGGGAGATCGCGCTGGTCGCCGCCCAGGACCTGATCGCCGACCCACCCGAACGGTTCACCCCCACCCGGGCGCGCTGACCCTTCGCGCCCGGGTGGGCAGGACCGACCCCACATCAGGCACACACGGGCCGTTCACGTTCCGTATTGAACGTGCACTTGCGCCTCAACCGCCCATTCCTCGTGTCCAACCGGGCATCGACCGGTCACCGGATCACGCCCATCCGGGCTCACCGAAGCCGCTGACTTGGTGCAAACTGAGGAACGTGACCCACGTCACATCGACGTCACGATCGGGATCTCGGGCACCCAGGAGGGCCAGCGGTGATGGAAGCAGACGAGCGTCAGCGCCAGATCCTGGCCCGGGCCCGCAACGACGGCCGGGTCGAGGTCTCCTCGCTCGCCGACGACCTGCAGGTCGCGCCGGAGACCGTGCGCCGTGACCTGCGCCAGCTCGTCGAGCGCGGCATGTTGCAACGGGTCCACGGAGGTGCCCACCCGGTCGAGAGCGTGGGCTACGAGAGCGACCTGACCCACCGGACCAGCTCGATGATCGCGGAGAAGCGCCGGATCGCCGCAGCGGCCGCGGCCCGGCTCGGCGGCGCGGAGTCGGTCTACATCGACGAGGGCGTCACGCCGCAGATGGTGGCCGAGGCGATCGCGGCCACGCTGCCCCCGGGGAACAAGCTCACCGTCGTCACCTCCTCGCTGCTCGCCGCCGGCGCCCTCGCCAACGACCCGAACATCACGGTGCTGCTGCTCGGCGGCCGGCTCCGCGGGCTGACGATGGCGACCGTCGACCACTGGGCCACCCGGGTGCTCAAGGAGCTCGTCATCGACCTCGCCTTCCTCGGCGCCAACGGGATCTCCCGCGAGCACGGCCTGACCACCCCCGACCCGGCCGTGGCCGCGGTCAAGGCACAGGTCGTCGCCAGCTCGCGCCGTCGCATCTTCGTCGGCGTGCACACCAAGTTCGGCGTCTCCGGCTTCTGCCGCTTCGCCGATCTCCCCGACTTCGAGGCCCTGGTGACCGACACCGGGGTGAGCGCCTCTGACGCCCACCGCTACAGCGTCCTGGGGCCGCACGTGATCAGGACCTGAACGCGGGCGGCACAACCCGCAACCACAACTGCACACCCATCCACCACACGTCCCGACGAGAACGCACCGAACCGGTGTGGCGCTGCGCCACGCCCGAACACTGGAGGTACTTGTGACCAGAAGGTCCACGACAAGCAGGATCGCCATCGCCGTCGCGGCGGTCGCGAGCCTGGTGCTCACCGGCTGCGGCGCGGGGAGCAGCGGCTCGAGCAGCCACAGCATCACCGTGCTGATGGTGAACAACCCGCAGATGCTCGAGCTGCAGAAGCTCACAGCGGCGAACTTCACGAAGGACACCGGCATCAAGGTCCACTTCGTGGTCAAGGTCGAGCAGGACATGCGCGACACCGCGAGCACCGAGTTCGCCAACCAGTCCGGGCAGTACGACGTGGCCACGCTGTCGAACTTCGAGATCCCGTACTACGCCAAGGCCGGCTGGATCTCGGACATGGAGAGCATCGCCAAGAGCTCCTCCTTCGACCAGTCCGACATCCTGCCGTCGATGACGGAGGCGCTGACCGAGGGCGGCAAGGTGTACGGCGAGCCGTTCTACGGCGAGTCATCGTTCCTGATGTACCGCAAGGACGTCTTCCAGAAGCTCGGCATCACCGTGCCCGCCGACCCCACCTGGGACCAGGTGGCCCAGTGGGCAGCCAAGGCCGACGGGGCATCACCCGGGATGAAGGGGATCTGCCTGCGTGGCCTGGCCGGCTGGGGCGACAACCTCGCCCCCTTGACGACGGTGGTGAACACCTTCGGTGGCACCTGGTTCGACGACAGCTGGAAGGCGCAGGTCGACACGGACGGGTTCAAGACCGCGGCCAACTTCTACGTCGACCTGCTCCACAAGCACGGAGAGGCCGGCGCGGCGACGTTCAGCTTCCCTCAGTGCCTCAGCGCGCTGCAGCAGGGCAAGACCGCCATGTGGTACGACTCCACGGCCGCAGCAGGGTCGCTCGAAGCGGCTGACTCGCCTGTGAAGGGCAAGATCGGCTACGTCTCAGCCCCGCACGACAAGACCGCCCAGTCGGGTTGGCTCTACACCTGGGCCTGGGCGATCGAGAAGGCCTCCAAGCACCAGAGTGACGCCAAGAAGTTCGTCTCGTGGGCCTCGAGCAAGGACTACGAGCAGCTGGTGGCGAAGGACACGAAGAACAGCACGGGTGGCCCGACCAACGTCCCGGCCGGCAAGCGCGCGTCGACGTACTCCGACCCGACGTACCTCAAGGTCGCGTCGGCGTTCGCCCAACCCACGCTGAACTCGATCAAGAACGCGCCGGCCGCCGACCCCGGCGTCCAGAAGCGGCCCTACAGCGGCATCCAGTTCGTGGGGATCCCGTCGTTCACCGACTTCGGCACCTCGTGCGCCAAGCTGATCAGCAGTGCGATCGCCGGGTCACAGAGCACGGACTCTGCGCTCGGGGCCTGCCAGAAGCTGGCCCAGGCCGCCGGGGACAAGCAGAAGTAGTCCCCTCGGGATCCAGGCCCCCGGGTCGTCGGTCGCACCTCACCGACGGCCCGGGCACCCCGTCCGCCAGTCCAAACCGCACACCCACCACACGCAGTCGGAGGTCCATGATGAACACATCCGTGGCGGAGGAAGAGACCCGTGCCTCGGGCCCCGGCTTCGACAGCGCACCCGTGCCCCACGTCAGCAAGTGGGGTCGGGAGTCATGGAGCCGTCGAGCTCCCCTGCTGCCGGCGCTGGTGCTGTTGATCCTGGTGACCCAGCTGCCCTTCGTGGCCACCTTGGTCATGTCCTTCATGAGCTGGAGCGCTCAGCCGGACGCGCCACCGAAGTCGTTCGCCGGGGTGGACAACTACAAGCAGGTGTTCACCACTTCGTCCTACCGCAAGGCCGTCTTCACCTCCGTGGAGATGACGGTGACGATCGTCGTGGTCAGCGCCGCGCTCGGACTCATCATCGCGCTTCTGCTGAACCACAAGTTTCCCGGCCGGGGCGTGGTCCGGACGATGATGATCGCTCCCTTCCTGATCGTGCCGATCGCGGCCGCGGTGTTCTGGGGCAACGGCGTGCTGCAGACCGGGTTCGGTCTCGTCGACGGCCTTCTCGGCAACCTGGGCGTGGACAACGCGCAGAACATCTCCTTCATCACCGACCACCCGAAGCTGTCCATCGAGCTCGAGCTGATCTGGCAGTGGACGCCGTTCATGATGTTGATCCTGCTCGCAGGACTGCAGTCGCGCGACCCCGAGGTGATGGAGGCGGCGACGATCGACGGCGCAGGGGGATGGCAGACCTTCCGCTACATCACGATGCCGCACGTACGCCGATACCTCGAGCTGAGCATCGTGCTGGGCACGATCTTCATCGTGCAGAACTTCGACTCCATCCTGGGCATGACCGGGGGGCTGAACTCGACCAACATCCCCTACGCCGTCTACGAGGTCTTCTACTCCGCCAAGGACTACGGCGTCGCGTCCGCACTGGGCGTTGTCGTGGTCATCGGCTCGATCATCGTGGCGACCTTCGGGCTCCGTGTCGTCTCGTCCCTGCTGAGCGAGGAGGAAGCGCGATGAGCAGCGCTGAACTGACCACGAACGTCGCCGAGGCGAGCACCCCGCGTCGGATGCAGGACATCCCGAGCCCTTCCCCCCAGTCCGGGCGACGCTGGTCGACGGCGGCGATCGGGATCTCGGCCTGGGTGATCGGCTTCGTCTTCATCGTGCCGATCCTCTACATGCTGCTGACGTCCCTGCACCCCCCGGCCAAGGCCCAGACCTACCCACCGAGCTGGACGGCGCCGCTGACCCTCGACAACTATCGCGCGCTCTTCGATTCCTCGAACAGCATCTCGCCGTCCCTGATCAACTCGGCCATCTGCAGCATCGTATCCACGCTGCTGGTGCTCGCCCTCGCCATTCCGGCCGCCTACGCCCTCTCCATCCGGCGCGTGCCCAAGTGGTCGGACGCCATGTTCTTCTTCCTCTCCACGAGGATGCTGCCCCCCGTGGCCGGCATCCTGCCGATCTACCTGTTCACCAACAAGGTGATCCACCTGCCGGACAACATCTTCGTGCTGATCGTGCTCTACACGTCGATGAACCTGCCGATCGCCGTGTGGATGATGCGCTCGTTCCTCGCCGAGGTGCCCACCGCGATCATCGAAGCCGCCCAGATCGACGGCGCCAGCACGTTCACCATCCTCACGCGGATCGTCGGGCCCATCGCGATACCCGGTGTCGCGGCGACCTCGCTGATCTGCTTCATCTTCGCCTGGAACGAGCAGCTCTTCGCGAAAGTGCTCACCAGCGTCGTCGCGCAGACAGGGCCCGTCTACGTCGGCACCTTGATCCAGACCGAGCACGCCTATCTCGCTCAGCTGTCCGCCGGAGCCGTGCTCATCTCCGTCCCTGTGCTCGTTGCCGGCTTCGCGGCCCAGGACAAGTTGGTGCAGGGGCTGTCCCTCGGCGCGGTGAAGTGAGATGACGAAGCTGAGTGCCGAGACCCTGGCGGAGCTCGGCGAGCGGGTCACGGTGCCGTCGTACGACCGCTCGAGGGTGACCACCGGCATCGTCCACCTCGGCGTCGGTGGCTTCCACCGCGCCCACGAGGCGATGTACGTCGACGCCCTGCTCGCCGACGGCCGGGCCACCGACTGGGGCATCACCGGCGTCGGACTGCTCGCGCAGGACCGCGCGATGCTCGAGGTGATGCGCGCCCAGGACTGCCTCTACACCTTGGTCGTGAAGAACCTCGACGGGTCGACGGACGCGCGCGTGATCGGCTCGCTGGTCGACTACCTGTTCGCCCCCGACGACCCCCAGGTCGTGCTGGAGCAGATGTCGGACCCGGCCACGCGGATCGTGTCGCTGACCATCACCGAGGGCGGCTACCACGTCAACCAGGCCGACGGCTCCTTCGACGCCAGCGACGCGGGGATCCAGTCGGACATCGCCGGTGACGGGGTGCCGGTCACGGCGTTCGGGTTCATCACCGAGGCGCTGTCGCGACGACGTTCCGCCGGGACCGAGCCGTTCACGGTGATGTCCTGCGACAACATCCAGGGCAACGGCACCGTGGCCCGCGACATGATCACCGCCTTCGCCACGCTGCGCGACGAGGAGCTGGGCTCCTGGATCGCCGAGTACGTCGCGTTCCCCGACTCGATGGTGGACCGGATCACGCCGGTGACCACCGACGCGGACCGCGAGCTGCTCTCCGAGCACTACGGCATCGAGGATGGCTGGCCGGTGGTCTGCGAGCCGTTCGCCCAGTGGGCGCTGGAGGACAGCTTCCCGCTGGGGCGCCCGGAGTTCGAGCGCGTCGGCGTGCAGGTGGTCGAGGACGTCGGGCCCTACGAGCTGATGAAGCTCCGGCTGCTCAACGCCAGCCACCAGGCGCTGTGCTACCTCGGCTACCTCAGCGGCTACCGCTACGCGCACGAGGTCTGCAGCGACGAGCTGTTCACCGACTTCCTGCTCGGCTACATGGACCACGAGGCCACGCCCACACTCGAGCCGGTGCCCGGGGTCGACCTCGAGGACTACAAGCACCAGCTGATCGAGCGGTTCGCCAACCCCGAGATCAAGGACACCCTGGCCCGCCTGTGCGCCGAGAGCTCGGACCGGATCCCCAAGTGGCTGGTCCCGGTGATCAAGCACCAGCTCGCGCACGGCGGTGAGGTACGCCGCAGCGCCCTCGTGGTCGCGGCCTGGGCCCGCTACGCCGAAGGGGTCGACGAGTCGGGTGAGCCGATCAAGATCGTCGATCGGCGCCGCGAGCAGCTGATGGAGCGCGCCGCCCGGCAGGGCGAGGAGCCGCTCGCCTTCCTGGAGGACCGCGACCTGTTCGCCGACCTGCACGACCAGGAGGACTTCACCGAGCACTACCTGGCGGCCCTGGAGTCGCTGCACGAGCACGGCGCGCGGGCGACGTTGGAGGCCTGGCGGGCCTGATTTGCTGCTGTTCACGACCAGCCCGGGTTGGCGACATAACCCGATGGATGATGATATGTGACAACAGCAACGCTGCTGGCCCCCCCGGCGTGACAGCGCATCCGACCAGAAACCTGGAGTCTTTCGGTGTCCCCCCAACGCACTCTCCGACGCACCCTGTCCGGCGTGGTCATGCTCTCCCTGACGCTCGGCGGTGTGGTCATCGCGCAGGGCTCGACCCCGACCGCGGCGCCGAGCCGAGCCGACACCCAGCTCGTGGCCGCCAAGGCCGGCACGACCGCGGTCGCCCGCAAGAAGGCCCGGAAGAAGGCCCGCCGGGCCAGCCGCAAGCCTGCGCCGTTCGCCCGCCGTACGGTCCGGGCCACCCGCGGCATCAACAAGATCACCCTGAGCTGGCCGGCCCGGCCCAACGCCACCGGCTACACGGTCACCTGGTCACCGACCAGGAAGCACATCCCCAGGAAGCCGAACGCGTGCCGCAACCCGTGCCGCAAGCGCTGGACGGCCGGCACCTCGATGGTCCTCACCGCCGCCGACATGTCCACGCCGGGTCGCCGGATCTCCTCGGCCTCGGGCAACACCGTGCAGCTCAAGATCTTCTCCCAGAACCGTCGGAAGATGAACTGGACCGGGGTCACCTACCCGTGGGACGCCTTCATCGCGCCGGCCAGCAACGCCGCGGTCGACTGGCTGCCGATGAGCAGCTCGCAGATGCCCCTGCCGCTGCCCCCCAGGGCAGGTCGTGCGGTCGCCGTCACCTCGTTCAACGTGATGGCTGCGGGCGCCGCCGGTCCCGCCTGGTCCAGCCGCGTGGCGAAGGTCGCCAAGCAGATCAACTCCACCCGCTCCACGATCGTGGCGACCCAGGAGAACTCGAACGCCAGCACCGGGGTCAGCGGAGGCGCCGCGCAGTACAACGACCTGGCGGCGAAGCTCCGCCCGAGCGGCTGGGCCATCGCCGACGCCCGAAACTGGGACCGCACCTCCGGCCTGAGCCGGTCGTGGTCGACGCAGGCCGTCCGGATCTACTACAAGACCGGTGCGTGGAGGCAGCTGAGCAACGGCGCCCTGATGACCCGCGCCGGGTTCGCGGGCCAGACCAGCGGGGTCAACGTCGACCGTTGGGTCAGCTGGACCAAGCTCCAGTCGAAGGCCGGGTCCCGCACCAAGGTGTGCGTGGTGAGCGCCCACCTGCTCAGCAACCACCACGGCTACGACCGGGCCTCGGCGGTCCACCGCAACGCCGAGATGGCGCAGATCCTCTCCGAGCTGAACAACCCCGGCAGCAGGGTACGCCGGGTCGGGAAGCGCCTCGGAGCGGCCTGCGCCGGCACTCCGGTCGTCCTCGCCGGTGACCTCAACGCCGCGCAGGAGCACCCCTACGCCAACGGTGGGCAGTACGCCGCCCTGGGAGCCGGCTTCGTGGACACCAAGAACGCCGGGCACCGCTACAACACCCGGCTCAGCGGCCCCGGCTCGATCAGGTCCTGGCACGAGAGCTGGGGCACCCAGATCGACTACCTGCTGACCCGCGGGATGGGCGGTGCGACGTCGTTCCGGCTGAACACCGTCGCCCCCAGCGGCGCCGGCTCCGACCACTACCCGATCACCGCCGTGGTCAACGTCCCGAACAGCTGAGGTCGCGCCCGGAGCCGGTGACAGGAGTCGAACCCGCGACATCCTCATTACAAATCAACTCATCCACCTACATGTGTCTCCACAGCAGCCCTCTCACCTGCGGAAACGCACTTAGTGAGAGATGCTACGACGGTCTTGGCGCCATATCAACTGCAACCGGAACTGCACCGCTTACCACCCGTAGCACATGAAGCGCTGGAGTTGTGGAGAGTTGAGTCCAGGGACGTGGTGTACGACGGGCCCGAGATGAGCGTGGCGTCCTGACGCAAGGACGGCCACCGCGTGATCCTTCAGAAGACCTGCGAAAGCACGACTGAAGGAGACACCACGATGACCGTCGACCCCAACTCTATTGACCTGCCCGCGTTCATGGCCGAGCACCTGCAGCGCGCCGAGCCCGACCTGCTCCGATCGATGCTGCACACGTTCGTCCAGGCTCTGATGTCGGCCGAGGCCGATGCGATCTGCGGCGCCGGCTACGGCGAGCGCAGCCCGGAGCGGACCAACTCCCGCAACGGCTATCGGACCCGCGACTTCGACACCCGCACCGGGAGCATGGAGGTCGCGATCCCCAAGCTGCGTGAGGGCTCCTACTTCCCGGACTGGTTGCTCGAGCGCCGTCGGCGTGCCGAGCGGGCACTGACCACGGTGGTCGCGACCTGCTACCTGCTCGGGGTCTCGACCCGACGGATGGAGAAGCTCGTCGAGACTCTTGGGATCACCCGGCTGTCCAAGTCGCAGGTCTCGGTGATGGCCAAGGAGCTGGACGCCCACGTGGAGCACTTCCGGACCCGTCCGCTGGACCAGGGTCCCTATACGTTCCTGGCTGCGGACGCGCTGACGATGAAGGTCCGCGAGGGCGGTCGGGTGGTCAACACCCACGTCCTGGTCGCGACCGGTGTCAACGCGGACGGGCACCGCGAGATCCTCGGCCTCGACGTGTGCTCGGCGGAGTCCGAGGCCGGCTGGTTGACCCTGTTCCGCGGTCTGAACGCCCGCGGCCTGTCCGGCGTCAAGCTCGTCACCTCCGATGCCCACTCTGGGCTCGTCGCCGCCGTGGCGGCCACCCTCGAAGGTGCGTCCTGGCAACGCTGCAGGACCCACTACGCGGCGAACCTGATGGCCATCACCCCGAAGTCCAGCTGGGGGTGGGTTAAGGCGATGCTGCACTCGATCTATGACCAGCCCGACGCCGGCGCGGTGCATGCCCAGTTCGACCGGGTCATCGACACCCTGGCCGAGAAGCTCCCCGCGGTGGCCGAGCACCTCGAAGACGCCCGGCCCCACATCCTCGCCTTCTCCGATTTCCCCAAGGAGATCTGGCGCCAGATCTGGTCGAACAACCCCAACGAGAGGTTGAACCGTGAGATCCGCCGACGCACCGATGTCGTCGGGATCTTCCCCGACCGCAACTCCGCGATCCGGCTCATCGGCGCTGTCCTGGCCGAGCAACACGACGACTGGGCAGAAGGCCGCCGCTACCTCGGACTGGACGTGCTCGCGCGCTCCCGCATGGCTCTGATCAGCACCGGCGAGACCACCGACGAGAAGGAGGACCTGACACCAGCCGCACTCACTGCCTAGAGTGCAGCCACCGGATCATGCGGTGGCCCCTTCATCCACCACGACCGTGGACTCGACCGTTGTGGAGGCTCAGGAACTCGCTTGCTCGACAGCAGTGTGGTTCAGAGATCGGCTCTGGTTCGGCAAGCCCACATCCCCGAGCGATTACCCGGATCTGCCGGTGGTCTCAATGGGTCGGCGCAACACTTCCTTGATTCGAGGAGGTTGTGATGGGGCGTGGTTATCGGAGGTTGTCTCTCGCGGATGAGGGTGAGATCTGGTCGCGGCTGCGAGCCGGGCATGCGGCCAAACCGACAGCTCGTGCCCTGGGGCTCTCGACGGGAACGGTGCGGGCCTACCTGGTGCGGTGGGGCGGGATCCGGCCCGATCCGCGACGGCGGTCACCGGGTCGGTTGAGCTTCGCTGAACGGGAAGAGATCTCTCGTGGTCTGGCAGCCGGCCGGTCGCTGCGTGCGATCGCGGCTGGGCTGGGTCGAGCCCCGTCGACAGTGAGCCGTGAGGTCGCCGCCCGCGGTGGCAGACACCGGTACCGGGCCGCGAGCGCGGACCAGATTGCGTGGTCGCGCTCGAGGCGGCAAGGTCTGCAAGCTGGTGACCAACCCAGCTCTAGCGGGTGTGGTGGCCGAGAAGCTGGCTCAGCGGTGGTCGCCCCAGCAGATCGCCGGCTGGTTGAAGTCCACCTACCCTGAGAATCAACAGATGCAGGTCTCCCACGAGAGCATCTACCGCACCCTGTTCATCCAGTCGCGCGGTGCACTGCGCAGGGAACTGACCGCGCATCTGCGGACCGGGCG
>JAOPYC010000084.1 GCA_025964795.1 Marmoricola sp. | reverse complement strand
ACCGTCGCAAGGCGATGATGCAGGACATCGCGATCCTGACCGGCGCGCAGGTCATCTCGGAGGACGTCGGCCTCAAGCTGGAGTCGACCGGCATCGAGCTGCTCGGCCAGGCCCGCAAGGTCGTCGTCACCAAGGACGAGACCACCATCGTCGACGGTTCCGGTGACACCGACCAGCTCGCTGGCCGCGTCAACCAGATCCGCGCCGAGATCGAGAAGAGCGACTCCGACTACGACCGCGAGAAGCTGCAGGAGCGCCTGGCCAAGCTGGCCGGCGGTGTTGCGGTCATCAAGGTCGGCGCAGCCACGGAGGTCGAGCTCAAGGAGCGCAAGCACCGCATCGAGGACGCCGTTCGCAACGCGAAGGCCGCCGTCGAGGAGGGCATCGTCGCCGGTGGTGGCGTCGCGCTCGTGCAGGCGGGCGTCAACGCGTTCGAGAAGCTCGAGCTGATCGGCGACGAGGCCACTGGTGCCAACATCGTCAAGGTCGCGCTCGCGGCTCCGCTCAAGCAGATCGCGGTCAACGCCGGTCTCGAGGGTGGCGTCGTGGCCGAGAAGGTCGCCGGCCTCCCCGTCGGGCACGGCCTCAACGCCGCGACCGGTGAGTACGTCGACATGCTGGCCGCGGGCATCCCCGACCCGGCCAAGGTGACTCGTTCGGCCCTGCAGAACGCCGCATCGATCGCCGCGCTGTTCCTCACCACCGAGGCAGTCGTCGCCGACAAGCCGGAGAAGGCCGCCCCCATGGGTGGCGACCCCTCCGGTGGCATGGGCGGCATGGACTTCTAGGTAGTCCTGCCACACACGCACCACACACGGATGGGCCCTCGCTTCGGCGGGGGCCCATCTGGGTATGTAGGACCCAGCGCCCGACCGATCGAGGAGTCCCATTGCCCCGCGACATGCAGGTGAGCGACAGCGTCGTGATCGACGCCGACGCGCAGACCATCTACGACCAGGTCGCCGATCCGACCCAGATGGCGCGGTGGAGCCCGGAGAACACCGGTGCGACCACGTCGAGCATCGGGCGGCCCCTCGAGGTGGGGGAGGTCTTCGACGGGTCCAACAAGCGGGGCCGCGCCCGGTGGAACACCGAGTGCATCGTCGTCGCCGCGGAGCCGGGCCGACGGTTCGCGTTCGACGTACGCAAGATCGGGCCGGGCAAGCCGATCCTGCGCGGCAGGATCGCGTCCTGGCAGTACACCTTCAGGCCCACCGAGGGCGGCACCCTCGTCACCGAGACCTGGACCGACCTGCGTCGGGGCTGGCCCGACTGGGCCGCGGCGGCCTTCGACAAGGTGGCCACCGGCGGCAAGCTGTTCTGCGACTTCCAGCGCCGCAACATCGCCCGCACGCTGGCGACGATGAAGGCCGACTTCGAGCGTCAGCCGGACCCGACGGCCTGACCCGGGCGGCACGCCCCCACGAGGGTGACCAGACCCGCTGCCAGCACGAGCACCCCGGCCCCGGCGTCGACCAGCAGGGCCGCCCCCGGGGCGGCCCGGTCGACCAGCAGCCCGGCCACCGCCGCGCCCGCGGCCACACCGGCCACGTTGGCGGTGCCGAGCATGGTCATCGTGGTGGTCGCCCAGCCCTGCGGCGCCGCCCGCTCCGCGAGGGCGTAGGAGCTGACTAGGGCCGGGGCCAGCGCGATGCCGAGCAGGAGGCAGGTCAGCGCCAGGAAGCCCGGTTCGTGGGCACGGGCGCCGGCCAGGCCGGCCACCGCGATCAGGGCGCCGCTGGCGGCGATCCGGGCCTCCAGGCGGAAGGCGAGCGGCAGCCGGGTGGTCAGCAGGCCGGCGATCGCCGAGCCGACGCCCATCGCGGCGTACACGGGGCCGGTCAGCTCCTCGGTGCCGGCGGCGGCCATCCGGGCCGCGACCCCGGTCTGGGTGGCGCCGAAGACCAGGCCGACCGCGGACATGGCGATCAGCAGGCCGCCGACGCGCAGGAGCGGGAGCGGGGTCCGGTGGACGTGCTCGGCCGAGCGGGTGCGGTCGTGCCCGGGCAGCGCGGACGGGTGCAGGGCGAACCCGACCTGGGAGACGGCCGCCAGCACCAGCGCCAGGAGCAGCCCGACGGCAGGCTCGGTGACCCCGGCGACCGTGCTGACCAGCACCGGCCCGACGACGAAGGAGGCCTCGTCGAGGGTGCCCTCCCAGGCCATCGCCGTCGCGGTGAACGAGCGCCGGTCCGCGCGGACGCGGGCGATCGCGGCCCAGCGGCTGCGAGCCATGGCGCCGGCCTGTGGGTTGGCCAGCCCGATCACCGCTGCGAGGCCCAGGGTCACCGGGAGGACGTCGGCGGGACCGAGGACCAGGAAGGCCGCGACCGCGAGCACCTGGACGAGCGTGACCAGGACACCGACCCGCCGCTGCCCGAACCGGTCGGCGGCCAGCCCGACGAGGGAGCCGCCGAGACCACCGCCGACGCTGAGCGCCGCGACGGCGAGACCACCGGTGGCGTAGGAGCCGGTGCGATCCGCGACGTACAGCAGCAGGCCCAGCGGCAGCATCGCGGTCGGCAGCCGGGCGGCGGCGTCGAGGACCAGGAACGGGCGGTCGACGGCCCGCACCAGGGCGCGGAAGGACGTGCGCGCCGACGCGGCCGACGGGGTGATGACGGGGACGGTCACGGGGTGCTCCGGGTGCGAGGAACGAACGTCGCGCGCCACCCCACCACTGACGCGCCGTACCCCTGTGCAGGTCGCAGGATACCGGTTCAGGACGGGTCGGGGCGAACCCGGCGGATCCGGATCGGGCCGCGCGCCGTCGCGAGGTCGACGACGCTGCCGCCCTGGGTGATCTCGACCTGACCGGCCTCGACCAGTCGCCGGGCCGCATGACGCGCCGGCTCCATCAGGTCACGCCAGCCGTCCTCGCTGCCGACTGCTCGGGCGGCGTCGGAGGGGCAGATGGTGGACGTGGGGGCGCGCTGCTCGAGCAGGTCCAGGATGGTGCGCTCGAGCTTCGCGTCGGTGCCGTCCTGGCTCATCGCACCAGTGTGGCCGCTGCTGCCAACCCGGGCCTCAGAACACGTTGCGGGGGCGGAACTGGACGCTGATGCGGGGACCGACGGGCCGGGAGGTCTTGGGCACGGCGTGCTCCCACGTGCGCTGGCAGGACCCGCCCATCACGATCAGGTCGCCGTGGCCGAGCGCATGGGTCATCTCGGTGTGGCCGCCCACGGGGCGCAGCTGCAGCTTGCGCGGCGAGCCGAAGGACACGATCGCCACCATGGTGTCGTGCATCCGACCGCGGCCGATGTTGTCGCCGTGCCAGGCCACCGAGTCCTGCCCGTCGCGGTAGTAGCAGCACCCGGCGGTGACGAACGGCTCCCCGAGCTCGGGGCGGTAGTGCGCGTCCAGCGCCTCGCGGGCCTCGGTCAGGGCCGGGTGGGGGAGCTCGTCGCCGACCCCGTAGTGGTGCAGCAGGCGGGGGACGTCGACGACGTTGTCGTACATCGGCCGCTGCTCGGCCCGCCAGGGGACGGCCTCGAGCAGCTCGGCGAACACCTCGTCGGCACCCTCGAACCAGCCCGGCAGGGTGTCCACCCAGGCGCCGCGGCTGAGCTCGGTGCGCTGAATCCGTCCCGCGAGGGGTCCCACGCCCACGTGTCCGCCGCCGTCCGGGACGGCGTCGAGGAGCGAGGGCTGGAAGTCCACCGACATGCCGTCGATCCTAGCAGTCGTTCGAACGGGTGTTCTAGTGCTCTTCGGCTGGCAGGTCGCCCCCTCGGCCCGAGATCTCGCCCTTGGGTCGAGGGCGTGCAAGGGTGCTCGGATGGTGCACGGACTCCTCCTCGCTGCCGGAGCCGGCCGACGCATGGGGGCGCCGAAGGCCCTCGTCCGCGACGCGGACGGCACCTCCTGGCTGCTGAGGTCGGTGACGGCCCTCCGGGAAGGGGGCTGTGACCGGGTCACCGTGGTGCTCGGCGCCGCCGCCGACGAGGCGGGCTCCCTGCTCGCGGGCCAGGACGTCGAGGTCGTGGTCGCCGAGCGCTGGGCGGAGGGGATGGGGGCCTCCCTGCGGGCCGGGCTCTCGGCGGTGGCGGCGAGCGACGACCTCGCCTTGCTGCTGACGCTGGTGGACCTGCCCGACGTCGGCCCCCGGGTCGTACGACGACTGGTGGGGCTCCCCGTCACGGCGACGACCCTCGCCCGGGCGGCGTACGACGGGACACCTGGCCACCCTGTGGTGATCGGCCGTGAGCACTGGGCGGGCGTGGCCGCCGAGGCCCACGGCGACCAGGGAGCACGGGCCTATCTCTCCCGGCACACGGTCGACCTGGTGGAGTGCGGCGACCTGGCGACGGGACGGGACGTGGACGCCCCGACGGACGTACGGTGACCGGGTCTCGACCGATCACTACCGGCACCGCAGCGACCTGCTGCCCGGCGCGGTGGTCTCCGCCTGCTGGCCGAGGGGGGCGACCACCTGGCCGAGGAGCGCAGGAACATCCAAGACGGCGGTCACCGCAACCGGCCAGACTGACGGCATGAGCAACCCAGCACCCGCCCCCACCGTCTGGGGCACCTTCCAGGCCCGCGACGCACGGGCGATGATCGATTTCCTGGTCGCGATCGGCTTCGAGCGCACCGCGGTGTACGCCGCCGACGACGACCCGGCCACCGTCCACCACGCCCAGCTCGACTGGCCCGAGGGGGGAGGCGTGATGTTCGGCAGCCACAAGCCCGAGGGTTGGAGCCTGCCACCGGGCGGCGCCGGCTTCTACGTCGTCACCGCCGACCCGCGCGCCGTGCACGACCGCGCCGTGCGGGCGGGCGCCACCATCACCCGGGAGCTGAACGAGCCCGACTTCGGCGGCTGGGAGTTCGGGCTGCGCGACCCCGAGGGCAACCAGTGGTCCTTCGGCAGCTATCGGGGCGAGGGCCGGGGCTAGGGGCCGCTGCGCAGCGCGCTCCCGCCCGGTTGGGGCGTGGGTCATCATGGACCCGGCTCCCCTGGAGGAGACGACGTGCTGCGACGACTGGTGATGACCGGCTCCTCGACGCGACCCTCCGCGACCCGGACCGCGACGTACCGCCGGCACGGGACGCCCGCGGCTGCTGCAGCGGGCCGGCGTCGACTCGCGGCTGGAGATCTACCCGGGCGAGCAGCACGCCTTCGGGCCGCAGTGGCTGCTCTCGATGGAGCGCACAGTGCGATTCCTGCGGCGGCAGCTAGGGGGCTGAGGTGCCGGAGACGTCCGACCGGTCGCCGCTGTCGCCGCCGAGCCGCTGGTGCAGGCGGTCCTTGATCTCCTCCGGCGTGAGGTCGGACCGCTTGCGCTGGTCGCGGGCGATCACGGCGCCGGTGGCCGCCACCCCGGCGAGCCCGGCGAGTCCCAGTGCTTTCCAGATCTTCACGAGGAGAGAATCCCACGATGAGCGGTGAGAGTGCGATCAGTCTCGACGAGGCCGTCGACCTCACCCGGACCGGCGACCTGTGGCTGTTCCGTGGTGACTCGGCTGCCGACCGCACGATCCGCGCGCTCACCAACGCGCCGGTCAACCACGTCGGCATGGCCGTCGTCCTCGACGACCTCCCCCCGCTGATGTGGCACGCCGAGCTCGGCAAGGGACTGATCGACGTGTGGAGCGGCAGCCACCACCGCGGCGTACAGCTCCATGACCTGCGTGCGGCGGTGCTGCAGTGGTCGGGCCGCTACGGCCAGCAGCCGTGGCTGCGCCAGCTCGACGCCGAGGTCACCCCGGAGCGCGAGGCCGCCGTGCTCACCACGATCGCCCGCCTCGACGGCACCCCGTTCCCGGCCACCGCCGCGCTTGCCGCCCGGTGGGCCCGGGGTCGCCTGCGCCGGGCGGCCAGCGTGGAGGAGACCTACTGCGCCGAGGTCGTCGCCGCGACGTACGCCGCCATGGGGCTGCTCGGCTCCGACCGCCCGACCAACTACTACGACCCGGGGATGTTCTGGTCCGGCGACGACCTCGAGCTCCTCGACGGCGCGACGCTCTCGGCCGAGATCCGAGTCCACCCCCGCCCGCCCCACACCCCCGGCCGCTGAGGCAAGGCGAGCGCACGCCCCGTCAGCGACATTCGCATGTCCTGGGTCGCCGCGGTGCACCTCGGGGGAGGCAGTTCGCCGTCTGCTGACCGAGACGACGTCCGTGTGTGTCAGGCTGGTCCGCTCACCCGGTTCGAGGACACTCACTGACGCTCGTTCCTCAACCACCACGGCGGGGTTCGGCCTTTGGGGTGGGCCGCGCGGGGGCGGATGACAAGATGACGGGCATGTCCCTGGACCTCAACGCAGACGTGGTCGCGCTGACCGAAGCACTGGTCGACATCGAGTCGGTGAGCCAGCACGAGGAGGTCCTGGCGGACGCGATCGAGGTGGCGCTGACGGCGATCCCGCACCTCGAGGTGACCCGGATCGGGCACTCGCTGGTGGCGCGGACCGACCTCGGCCGGCCCGAGCGCGTGGTCATCGCGGGGCACATCGACACGGTGCCGCTGAACCACAACCTGCCGGTGCGCAACGACGGCGACAAGCTGCACGGCCTCGGCACCTGCGACATGAAGGGCGGGGTCGCGGTCGCGCTGCGGCTGGCCCAGACGCTGCCGGAGCCCAACCGCGACGTCACCTTCGTGTTCTACGAGGCCGAGGAGATCGACGACGTCTACAACGGGCTCGGCATCGTGGCCACCCAGCGACCCGACCTGGTCGAGGCCGACTTCGCGATCCTGATGGAGCCCAGCGACGCCGTGGTCGAGGCCGGCTGCCAGGGCACGCTGCGCGTGCAGGTCACGGCGCGCGGCGAGCGGGCCCACTCGGCGCGGGCCTGGCGCGGTGTCAACGCGATCCACGGGGCGGCCGAGATCCTCCGCCGCCTCGGGGAGTACGACGCCCGCAAGCCGGTCATCGACGGCCTGGAGTACCACGAGGGCCTGAACGCGGTGCTGATCAGCGGGGGCGTGGCCACCAACGTGCTCCCCGATGAGTGCGTGGTCACCGTGAACTACCGGTTCGCCCCGGACACCTCGGAGGCCGATGCGCTGGTGTTCGTCAAGGAGTTCTTCGACGGCTTCGAGGTCGAGGTGACGGACTCGGCTCCCGGAGCGCTGCCCGGCCTCGGTACGCCCGCTGCCAAGGCCTTCGTCGAGGCTGTCGGCGGCACCGTCAACCCGAAGTTCGGCTGGACGGACGTCGCGCGCTTCACCGGCCTGGGGATCCCCGCGGTGAACTACGGCCCGGGAGACCCGATGCTGGCGCACAAGCAGGAGGAGTTCGTGCCGATCGAGCAGCTGCGCTCGTGCGAGGCGACGCTGCGCACGTGGCTGGGGGCCGACGAGTGAGCGGCAAGGACGAGAAGCCGCGAGGGGAGAAGCACAAGGGCCCCACGGTGCTGCGCGGCTCGCAGGTCGACCGCTCCACCACCGACCAGCGGCTGCTCGACTCCCGCGGGCCCAGCGACTGGGTGCACACCGACCCGTGGCGCGTGCTGCGGATCCAGTCGGAGTTCGTCGAGGGGTTCGGGTCGCTGGCCGAGCTGGGACCGGCGATCGGCGTCTTCGGCTCGGCGCGGACCAAGCCGGAGGACCCGTTCTACGCGAAGTCCGAGGAGCTCGGTCGTCGCCTGGTCGACGCCGGCTTCGCCGTGATCACCGGCGGCGGGCCGGGGGCGATGGAGGCGGCCAACAAGGGCGCCTCCGAGGCCGGTGGCGTCAGCGTCGGGCTCGGCATCGAGCTGCCCTTCGAGTCCGGCCTCAACGAGTGGGTCGACGTGGGCGTGAACTTCCGCTACTTCTTCGCCCGCAAGACGATGTTCGTGAAGTACTGCCTCGGGTTCGTCGTCCTGCCGGGTGGCCTGGGCACCTTCGACGAGCTCTTCGAGGCGCTCACCCTGGTCCAGACGCAGAAGGTGACCTCGTTCCCGGTGGTGCTGGTCGGGTCGGACTACTGGTCGGGGCTGCTGGCGTGGCTGAGGGACACCGTCCTCGCGGACGGCAAGATCAGCCAGGCCGACCTAGACATGCTCGCGGTGACCGACGACGTCGATGAGGCGGTCGCGATGATGATCAAGGGGGTCACCGACTGATGACCTGGTTCTTCGCGGTGCTGATCGTGCTCGTCATCGGGGCGGCCGCGGTCGTGGCCTCCGGTCGGGGCGACTCCCTGGCCCCGGCGTACGACGACCGCGCGGACGTGCGGCTCCCGGCCGACGGCCCCGTCACGGCTGCAGACCTGCGCGCGCTGCGGTTCAACACGGCGCTGCGCGGCTACCGGACCAGCGAGGTGGACGCCCTCCTGGAGCGTCTCGCTGCCCAGCTGGACGAAGGCGGATCGCCGCCCCGTCGGGCAGACCGACGCCCATGATCCGGCCCCGGGCCCGCTCCCTGAAGCTGGCCGCCCTGCTGCTGCCCGTGCTGCTTCTCACCGCGGCCGCGCCCGTCGTCTCCGAGGCGGCCACCTCCGGCCCGGCCGTCGTCGAGGTGCGGGCCATCGGGAAGTCGGTGCAGGGTCGCACCATCGTGGCCTGGCGACTCGGCGACCCGAGGTCGACCCGCAAGGTGGTCGTGCTCGCGGCGATGCACGGCAACGAGCCCGGACCGTCGCGGATCCTCTACGGCCTGCGGGACGGCCGGCCCATCCGGGGGGCGGACGTCTGGGTGGTGCCGACGTACAACCCCGACGGCGTGGCCCACCACCGGCGGCAGAACGCCCACGGGGTCGACCTGAACCGCAACTGGCCGCGCAGCTGGGTCCACCTGAGCGGCTCCTACGACTCGGGCTCGCGCCCGGCGTCCGAGCCGGAGACCCAGGCGGTGATGGGCTTCCTCAAAGCGGTGCGTCCCGCCTACGTGATCAGCTTCCACCAGCCGCTGAGGGGAGTCGGCCGCGCAGGGAGGAAGGGCGCCGCGTTCGTCCGGCGGCTGCACCGCGGCCTGCGCCTGCCGGTGAAGTCGTTCAACTGCTCCTCGGTCTGCCACGGCACGATGACCGAGTGGTTCAACGCGGCCTTCCCCGGCGTGGCCGTCACGGTGGAGTACGGCCGCGGCCTGAGCCGCAGGCAGGCCACCCGCACCGGCCCGGACGGGCTCCTGCGGGCCATCGGCGCCACCCGCTGAGGCAACCGGTCCGCCCAACCCCAGCCACCAACCCTGCCGAGGCGTCGCATGTTGCGGCGTGAAAGGGGCCGAGGCGTCGCATCCTGCGGCAGGTTGCGACGCCTCAGCAGGCTGGGGACCGCAACATGCGACGCCTCAGCGGGGGGTCAGCGGCCGGTGAAGGTGGGCTTCTCCTTGTTGACGAACGAGCTCACCGCGTTGTGGTGGTCCTCGGTGGAGCCGGTCAGCGTCATCATCGACGCCTCGAACTCGAGGGACTCCGCGAACGAGTGGCCGGCGGAGAATTCGACCGAGCGCCGGATCGCGCCGTAGGACATCGTCGGGCCCTCGGCCAGCCGTCGGGCCAGCGTCCCGACCTCGATGTCGAACTCACCGGCGCTGACGACCTGGGTGGCCAGGCCCAGCTCCATCGACTCGGCGGCGTCGATGGTGCGCGGGAAGTAGAGCAGCTCGAGCGCCCGCGCCCGGCCAACGATCCGGGGGAGGGTCCAGGAGGCGCCGGTGTCGCAGGACAGGGCCACTCCGGTGAAGGCGAGGTTGAAGCCGGCCGACTCGGTGAGGATCCGGAAGTCGCAGGCGAACGCGAGGCTGGCCCCGGCCCCGGCGGCGACGCCGTTGACGGCCGCGATCACCGGCTTGTGCATCGTGGCTAGCGCCGTGACGATCGGGTTGTAGTGCTCCTCGACGGTGCGGAACAGCGACCCGGCGTCCGAGCTCCTCAGGATGGAGATGTGCTCCTTGAGGTCCTGGCCGACGCAGAAGGCCCGACCGCTGCCGGTGAGCACCACGCACCGCACCGTCTCGTCCGTCGCGGCCCGGCGGACGGCCTCGAGGAGCGCCTCCTTGGTGGCCACGTCGAGGCCGTTCATGGAGTCGGGCCGGTCGAGCCGGATCGTGGCGACGCCCTCGTCGACGGTGTAGCGGACGGTCTCGCTCATGGTGCTCTCCTGTGCTCTCCGGACGGCCAGTTCGGCTGAGTCTGCCCCATCGATTCGGTCGCGTGGTCCGGCGACTTCGCGGATGGGGAATAATGGGTCGGGTTGGGCGCGTCCTGCGCACGGATTACACAGGAAGAGGTGTGCACATGGCGGCCATGAAGCCCCGGACGGGTGACGGCCCGCTCGAGGTCACCAAGGAGGGTCGAGGCATCGTGATGAGGGTTCCCCTCGAAGGCGGTGGCCGGCTCGTGGTGGAGCTCAACAAGGACGAGGCAACCGCCCTGGGCGATGCACTCAAGGACGTGGTCGGCTGAGGCCGACCCCCGAACGCGCGGCGGCCCCCGCACTCCTCACGGAGGCGGGGGCTTTGCCTGTGCTGGTCCGAGTCGAGGGTCCGTTAGGGTCTACGACGTGCCGCTGCCACCCCAGGTTTCCCCGTCCCAGTTCGCGCTCAGTGACGTCGCACCCTCCCGGATGGTGGGGGCGGAGGTGGTCGCCGTGGCCGTCCTTCCGGGTACCGAGGGACCCTCGCTGGGGCCCGGGGCCGCCGAGCTCGCCGACGACCTGGGCGTGGACCTCCTCGGGGTGCTGGAAGCGACCCACGCCACCGGCGAGACGGGCGAGGTGACCGAGCTTCCCGTCGTACGCACCGCCGACCTGCCCAACCCTGCCCTGGGCCGCGTGCTCCTCGTCGGGGTCGGGGCCGGCACCACCACCGAGCTGCGACGGGCCGGCGCGACCGTGGCCCGGCGTACGACGAACACCGAGTCGGTCGCGTCCTCGGTGGCGGCCGTCGGTGGCGACGACGCCCTGACCGCCTTCGTCGAGGGCGCCACCCTCGGGGCCTTCAGCTTCTCGCTGCACCGCGACGGTCCCGAGGACCGCCCGGCTGGCCGGGTCGTGCTGTGCCTGACGGCGAACGACGACGACCGCGCCGCCACGCTGCGCCGTGCCGTGGCCGTCGCCGGCGCCAGCTGGACCGCCCGCCTGCTGGCCAGCGTGCCCTCGAACATCAAGACCCCCGCCTGGCTGGCGGACCGGGCCGTGACCGCCGCGGAGGCCGCCGGCCTCAAGGCCACCGTCCTCGACGAGGTGCAGCTGGCCGAGCGCGGATTCGGTGGCGTCATCGGCGTCGGCCAGGCGGCCGCGGCGCCGCCGCGGTTCGTGCAGCTGGAGTACAAGCCGTCGCGGAAGACGGCCGGCGGCCGCAAGGCCCCCCACGTCGTGCTGGTCGGCAAGGGCATCACGTTCGACAGCGGCGGCCTGTCCATCAAGACCGGCCAGGGCATGGTCACCATGAAGCGCGACATGACCGGCGCGGCCGTGGTCGCCGCCGTGCTGGCCGCGCTCCCGGAGATCGACTGCCCGATCCGGGTCACCGGCCTGCTGCCGATGGCCGAGAACGCCGTCGGTGGCAACGCGATGCGCCCCGGCGACGTCATCACGCAGTACGGCGGCCGCACCACCGAGGTCACCAACACCGACGCCGAGGGCCGGCTCGTGCTGGCCGACGGACTGGCCTACGCCGTGGACAAGCTCTCCCCGGACGCGCTCGTCGACGTCGCCACCCTCACCGGTGCGATGAAGGTGGCGCTGGGCCAGAGCATCGGCGGCCTGTTCACCAACGACGACGCGCTGGCGCTCGCGCTGGACACCGCTGGTGCCCGGGCGGGGGAGCCGGTGTGGCGGATGCCGCTCAGCGACGAGTACGAGTCCAAGCTCAGCTCCAAGATCGCCGACGCCGACAACGCGCCCGGAGGACCCGGCGCCATCACCGCCGCGCTGTTCCTCCAGCACTTCGTCGGCGGCCTGCCCTGGGCTCACCTCGACATCGCCTCGGTGGGCGACGCCCCCCAGGACCGCTACGAGTGGACCGAGGGCCCCACCGGCTTCGGGGCCCGGCTGCTGCTCGACTGGCTCGCCCAGCCCGAGCCCCTCGCGGGGGTCGGGTCGGCCTGATCAGGCCTCGGCGGTCCAGACCTTCTTGGCCACCAGCAGCCCGTCACCGACGGGCAGCAGCACCGGCAGCAGCGACTCGTGCTCCTGCACGGTGCGGCACAGCTCTCGGATCGCGACCGTCTCCTCGTCGCGCTGGGCCGGGTCGGCCACGCGGTCGTGCCACAGGGCGTTGTCGAAGGCCACCACGCCGCCGGGACGCAGCAGCCGCAGCGCCTCGGTGAGGTAGTCGGAGTACTCGTGCTTGTCGCCGTCGCAGAACACCAGGTCGTAGTGGCCGTCGGTCAGCCGCGGGATGACCTCGAGCGCGGCGCCCGGGATCAGCCGGAAGCGCTGGGAGGCGATGCCCGCCTCGGTGAAGCCCTGCTTGGCGAGGCGCTGGTGCTCGGCCTGGGTGTCCACCGTGGTGAGGACGCCGTCGGGGCGCATGCCCCTCAGCAGGTAGAGGCCGGAGACGCCGGTGCCGGTGCCGATCTCGACGACCGCGCGGGCCTCGAGCACCGAGGCGAGGAAACGGAGGGTGGCGCCGCCACCCGAGCCGATCGGGCTGACGCCGACCTCCTCGGAGCGCGACCGTGCGCTGGCCAGGACCTCGTCCTCGGCGACGAACTCCTCGGCGTAGGTCCAGCTCGCGGGCTTCATGGGCGTGACGATGACGGTCTCCTGACGTGCGTTGCCTTGATGGGTCGGACCCTACCCTCCGGCGGGGGCCTCCCGGGACAGGCGCGGTCCCGCACGGCAGGGAACAAAGGGGTCGGTGCGGTTCGTTGGCGAGACGTGGACAAACCTTGGGCTGGATGCGGGCGTGCGCTCAGCCGCGTCTCAGGGAACCTACTTAGCGTGGAGCCATGGTGACCCCCTCCCACGACTCCGCCGGCGAGAACTCAGTCAGCGACCCCACCCCGGACCTCGGCCCGGACCTGAGCTGGGAGCAGATCGTTACCGATCACTCCGCCCGGGTCTATCGGCTCGCCTACCGCCTGACCGGCAACCTCCACGACGCCGAGGACCTGACCCAGGAGGTGTTCGTGCGGGTGTTCCGGTCGCTGCACACCTACACCCCCGGCACGATGGAGGGCTGGCTGCACCGGATCACCACCAACCTCTTCCTCGACCAGGCCCGCCGCAAGCAGCGGATCCGCTTTGACGCGCTCAGCGACGACGCCGCCGGCCGGCTGCCCAGCGCGCTGCCGAGCCCCGACGCCGCCCAGCTGGACCGCATGTTCGACGCCGACATCGAGACCGCGTTGGCCTCGCTGGCCCCCGACTTCCGCGCTGCAGTGGTGCTGTGCGACGTCGAGGGTCTCAGCTATGAGGAGATCGCCGACGTGCTCGACCTCAAGCTCGGCACCGTCCGCTCCCGCATCCACCGCGGCCGGGCCCAGCTCCGCTCGGCGCTGGCGCACCGCGCGCCCCGCCCCGGTCGCACCCGCTTCGCCGGTCCCCGCCTCGGACAGGGCCTGGCCGGTCAGGTGCGTTGATGTTCTCACTCAGCGGGCACATCGGCCCGAAGGCATCGGCTCTCGTCGACGGCCAACTGGCCCCTGCCGAGGAGGAGCGCGCCTGGTCGCACGTGCTGACCTGTCCCGGCTGTCGCCGGTTGGTCGAGCGCGAGGGCTGGGTCAAGCGCCAGCTCGGCTCCCTCTCGGACCCGGCGAGGTCCGACCCGCCCCCGCAGCTGCTCGGCTCGCTGTACGCCGTGGACGCCTGGGCCGCCGTCGACCAGATCGAGCAGCAGTCGCGCCGCCGGCGTACGACGGCCGTGGTGCTGGGCGGCGGGGCCGTCGGCGCCTGCGTGCTCGGACTGCTCACCATCACCGGCGGACCGGCAGGTCGCGCCGACGTCCCGACCCGGCAGTCGCCGGCGATGATCCGCGGCGACCAGACGCGTGGCCCGGTGGGCTCGCCCACGGGCGCCGAGACCAGCACCGCCCCCGCGTGGAGTCGTAGGTCAAGATAGGGGTTGTGAGCAACGACGACCCCTACGAGCCGACGACGCCCCAGTCTCCGTACTCCGGGCAGTGGCCGGGCCAGGGAAGTCAGCCCACCCAGCCCTACTCGCCGGTGCCGCCGGTCTCCCAGTCGCCGTCGCCCTACCCGCCGCCGTACCAGCCGCCGGGGAGCTACTACGGTCAGCCGCCGGCCTCGTCGTACCAGCCGCCGACGCAGTCCTACTTGGGCTCCGAGCCCTCGCGCGGCAGGCTGCCGGGCTGGTTCTGGCCCATCGTCGCGGTGATGGCGCTCGTCCTCGGGGCCGGAGGCGGTGCGCTCGCCGGGGCCCTCGTGGCCAACGACGACAGCCCGGGAGCGGTGCTCCGGGTGGCCCGCCGTACGGCGCCACCGCTGCCCGCCGACAACACCAGCGTCGCCGCGGTCGCCGCGAAGGTGCTGCCCAGCACCGTGCAGATCGTGGCGGAGTACGACGGCGCCGACAAGGGCGCCACCGGGTCCGGGTTCGTCTTCGACAGGCTGGGCCACATCATCACGAACAACCACGTGGTCGCGGAGGCCGACAAGGACCACGGCCCGATCGAGATCATCGACCAGGACGGCAACCACTCCAAGGCCACCGTGGTCGGCCGCAGCACTGTCTACGACATCGCCGTGCTCCAGACCGACGCGGTCAAGAAGATCGCCCCGGCCGCCGTCGGGTCAGCCGACCAGATGCGGGTGGGGGAGACGGTGGTCGCGTTCGGCTCGCCGCTCGGTCTCTCGGCCACCGTCACCTCGGGCATCATCAGCGCCGTCAACCGGCCGGTGACCACCGGTGACGGGACCAACTCCAACTCCTACATCAACGCCGTGCAGACCGACGCCGCGATCAACCCGGGCAACTCCGGTGGCCCGCTGGTCAACCTCCAGGGCGAGGTCGTCGGGGTGAACTCCGCGATCGCCTCGCTCGGCTCGCAGATCAGCTCGGACCAGGGCGGCAACATCGGGGTCGGGTTCGCGATCCCCATCGAGCAGGTCCAGGTGACGACCGCCCAGATCCTGAAGACGGGCTCGGCGCAGTACCCCCTGATGGGCGTCGACGTCCGTCCCACCACCAGCCTCGACGGCGCCACGGTCGAGACGATCACCCCGGGGCTGCCCGCCGCGAAGACCGACCTCAAGATCGGCGACGTGATCCGCAAGATCGACGGCAAGCGGGTCACCGGCTCGATCGACCTGGTCGTCGCCGTGCGCTCCCACGTCCCCGGCGAGAAGGTCACCCTCACGGTGGAGCGCGGCTCGCGCACCTTCAAGATCCTGGTGGGTCTGGACTCCAAGACCGGCTGATCCCGACGCGGGTCAGTCCTGCTGGAGCTCCAGGGGAGCGAGGGTGCCGAGGGACTCGGCGACGACGACGGCGTCGTCGCCCTCGGCGAGGCGGAAGTCGGTGGGCGGGTTGACGTGGGCCTGGCCGTTGCGGCCGATGGCCAGCAGGGTCGCGGCGTGGTCGGCGCGGAGCTTGGAGGAGAGCTCGTCGACGGAGAGGCCGATGAACTCCGGCGGCAGGGTCACCCGGTAGAGCTCCGAGCCCTCGCCCCCGGACACGATGTCGGTGACGATCTCGGCGAGGCCGGGGTAGAGCGAGGACCGGGCGAGCAGCCGCGAGGAGATCCGTGAGGTCACCAGGATCTCGTCGGCGTTGGCGCGGCGGAAGTGGTCGACGTGCTGGGGGTTGTTCACCTCGACCACGGTGCGCACGTCGGGCGCGATCGCCTCGATCGCCATCACCGTGAGGATCGAGCGCATGTCGGCCTCGTTGCTCGCGTCCACGGGACAGATCACTGCGGCCATCGCCTCGGTGATCCCGGTGCGCCGGAGGTCCTCGGCGTCGGTGACGTCGCCGCTGACGAAGTAGACGTCGTTGCCGGCCGGGTTCTTGTCGGTGTCGTGGATGACCACGATCTTGCGTTCGTAGTCGTCCCCGTTGAGCTCGTTGACGAGCTCGCGCGCGGTCGAGTTCCACCCGCAGACGACGATGTGGTCGCGGTAGCCGGACGCACCCATGCCTTGGCCTTCCTTGAGGATGAAGTCGATCACGAAGCCCACCAGCGCCCCCGTGATGGAGGCGACGATGGCCACCCCGAACAGCACGAGCAGCCAGGAGATGACGAAGCCGCCGGGGCTGCCCACGTGGGAGGCGTCGCCCGAGCCCATCACCGTGGTGACGCCCCAGTAGACGTTGCTGCCCAGCGTCGAGAAGAACTCGCCGACGCCGTCCCGGGGACCCTCGAGCACGGTGACCAGCAGGGCCGCGACCACGACGATGCTGAACAGCCCGGCGAACAGGCGCAGGAAGAAGCTGCTGTCGACGTTGCGGGTGAGCCGGCCGACGTGGAAGGCGAGCCGGCGCAGCAGCGGCGCCGCGACCGCGATCTTGACGACCCGGCTGAAAGGTCGCTGCACGGCACCCCCTCGGCACTGAACCGGTGGCACGAGACCCATGCTCCGGCGTGCGGATGATGGCACAGCGCCACGCGGGCCGCCATAGCCCGAACCGCCGCGGTACGGACCAGTGAGGGGGGTGTGTATCAGGCGCGGATCAGGTCGCCTCGTGGTCGTACGGCGGCCGCTCGTTGGGCGACAGGACCTCGAAGGCCGGCAGGGGATCGGCGACGAGGTCGTCCTCCATCGCCTCGAGGATGTGCTTGCGGATCGCCTGCCGCGGGTCGAGGTCGGCGAGCTTGAGGTCGGCGTACTCCGGGCCGAGCTCCTCGCGCAGCTGGGTCTGAGCGCTGTTGGCGAGGTTGCGCACCTGCCGGACGAGCCGGCCGGCCTGACGGGCGAACTCGGGAAGGCGCTCGGGACCGAAGACGACCACGGCGACGACCAGGATGACCATCAGCTCCGGCAGCCCGATCCCGAACACGGCAGGCTCAGCCCTTCGCGGTGGGGCTCAGGCCGAGCTGCATCCCGGCCAGACCGCGACCGCGGCCGGAGAGACCGCGGGCGATCTCGGTGAGCACCAAGGCCCCGGGGGCGGTGGGGTCGGACTCGACGATCGGCTTGCCGGTGTCGCCGCCCTCGCGCAGGCTGACGTCGATCGGGATCTCGCCGAGGACGGGCACGTCGTACCCGAACCGGGCGCCGAGGGTCTGCGCGACCCGGGCGCCGCCGCCGCTGCCGAAGATCTCCAGCTTGTGCTCGATGCCCTTGGCGGTGCAGTGGGGGCAGGGCAGGAAGGACATGTTCTCCACGACGCCGATGACCCGCTGGTGCATCATCGAGGCCATCGTCCCGGCGCGCTCGGCGACCTCGGTGGCGGCCTCCTGCGGGGTGGTCACCACGATCACCTCGGCGCTCGGCAGGTGCTGCCCGAGCGAGATGGCCACGTCGCCGGTGCCCGGCGGGAGGTCGAGGAGCAGGACGTCGAGGTCGCCCCAGTAGACGTCGGAGAGCATCTGCACCAGGGCCCGGTCGAGCATCGGGCCGCGCCAGGCGACGACCTGGTCGCGACGCGGCTTCAGCATCCCGATGCTGATCACCGAGACGCCGCTGGGCGTCGGCACCGGCATGATCAGGTCCTCGACCTGGGTGGGCCGGGTGTCGGCCACGCCGAGCATCGCCGGCACCGAGTGCCCGTAGATGTCGGCGTCCACGATGCCCACGCGGAGGCCCTGCTTGGCGAGCGCGATGCCGAGGTTGACGGTCACCGAGGACTTGCCGACGCCGCCCTTCCCGGACGCGATCGCGTAGACCTTGGTGAGCGAGTCGGCCGCCGCGAACGGGATCTCCCGCTGGGCCTGGCCGCTCTTCAGGATCTCCTGCAGCCCGGCGCGCTGCTCGGCGGTCATCACGCCGAGGACCACGTCGACGCCGGTCACGCCCGCGACGTTCCCGACGGCCTTGGTGACCTCGGAGGTGATGGTGTCCTTCATGGGGCAGCCGGAGACGGTGAGCAGCACGGTGACGCGCACCATGCCGGTGTCGTCGACGTCGATGTTCTCGACCATGCCGAGCTCGGTGATCGGACGCTTGATCTCCGGGTCGTTCACCCGCGCCAGCGCAGCCTGAATCCGGTCGATATCAGGGGAAGTCATGGCCCCAGCGTACGTGGCGTCACGAACTCTCGTCCGGGGAGTCCTCGTCGTCGGACTCACCCAGCTCCTCGACCAGATTGCGGAGCTCGGAGCGCAGGAAGTCACGGGTCGCTACCTCACCCAGGGCCATCCGCAGCGAGGCCACCTCGCGGGCCAGGAACTCCATGTCCGCGTGGGCCCGGGCGTTGGCCTGGCGGTCCTGCTCGTTGATCACCCGGTCGCGCACCTCCTGGCGGTTCTGGGCGAGCAGGATCAGCGGCGCGGCGTACGACGCCTGCAGGCTGAGCATCAGGGTGAGGAAGATGAACGGGTAGTCGTCGAAGCGCAGCTGCTCCGGCACGACGAGGTTCCAGGCCACCCAGAAGATGACGAACATCGTCATGTAGATCAGGAACCGGGCGGTGCCCATGAACCGGGCGAACTGCTCGGCGAAGATGCCGAAGGCGTCCTGCCGCACCGCGGGCCGGCGGACCAGGCTGCGGCGCACCTCGCGCGGGGTGTCCAGCCGGGCCAGCCGGGCGCGCTCCTCCGGGGAGCGCTTCTCGACCCGGCGCTCGGGCTTCCTCTCGGACTTCCGGTCGAGCTTCTTCTCAGGCTTGTCCATGCTGGTCACCCCCTTCCGAGCTTGCGGTCGCGCCACCCCTCGGGCAGCAGGTGGTCGAGGAGGTCGTCGACGGTGACGGTGCCGAGCAGGCGACCCTCCTCGTCGACCACCGGCGCGGCCACCAGGTTGTAGGTGGCCAGGAACATGGAGACGTCCTCGAGGGTGGCCTCGGCCCGGAGGTAGTCGATGCCGGTGTCGAGCACGCCGGCCACGAGGGTGGAGGGCGGCTCGCGCAGCAGGCGCTGGATGTGCGCGATGCCCAGGAGCTTGCCCGTGGGGGTCTCCAGCGGCGGTCGGCAGACGTGCACGATGGCGGCCAGCGACGGCGTGAGGTCCTCGTTGCGGACGTGCGCCAGCGCCTCGGCCACGGTGGCGTCGGGCGGCAGGATCACCGGCTCCGGCGTCATCATGCCGCCGGCCGTCTCCTCGCCGTAGACCATCAGCCGCCGGACCTCGGCGGCGTCCTCGGTGTCCATCAGGCCCAGCAGGGTCTGCGCCGTCTCGTAGGGCAGGTCGGCGATCAGGTCCGCCGCGTCGTCGGCGGACATCTCCTCGAGGATGTCCGCGGCGCGCTCGGAGTCGAGGTGCTCCAGGATCTCGACCTGGTCCTCCTCGGGCAGCTCCTCGAGGACGTGGGCCAGCCGCTCGTCGTCGAGCCCGGCGACGACCTCGGCCCGCCGGTCGGCCGGGAGCTCGTGGATGACGTTGGCGGCGTCGGCCGGGCGGAGGTCCGCCAGCGCCGCGATCAGGTGCTCGGCCCCCTGGTTGGGCTGCCGCTGGTGGAGCCCCTCGACGTCGTCCCACTCGACGACGTGGGTCTGCGGGCGACGGCGGAAGCTCTTGGCGCCCTCGGTGAGCGCGACCCGCGACAGCACCCAGTCGCGGGTGCGGGCCTGCTCCATCGCCACGTCGAAGACCACGCCCTCGACCCCGCTGCTGCGCACCTTCACCCGCTGGTCGAGCATCTGCCCGACCACCAGCGTCTCGGTGGAGCGCTTCTCGAACCGGCGCATGTTGAGCAGCCCGGTGGTGATCACCTGACCGGCGTCGATGTTGGTCACGCGGGTCATCGGCGCGAAGATCTGGCGACGCCCGAACACCTCGATCACCAGTCCCACCACGCGCGGCTGGCGGATGTCGGAGCGGAGCACCACCACCACGTCGCGGACCTTGCCGACCTGGTCACCCTGCGGGTCGAACACGGGCAGCCCGGCGAGACGTGCCGCGAAGACGCGGGTGGGTGTGGTGCTCACGTCGGGAAGGGTAGTCGTTGGTAGGTTCAGCGGGATCGTTCGCCGCCAGTGACCCAAGGAGTTCGTCCGTGGCCAAGCAGGTCGTCATTCTCGCCGCGGGACTCGGCACCCGCCTCGGCAAGCCCCACCCCAAGCCGCTCACCCCGCTCCGCTCGGGGGAGAGCATCATGCGCCGCGCCGTCAACGCGCTGCGCGGGGCCTACGGCGCCGACGTGTTCGTCACCGCCGTCGTGGGGTTCAAGCTCGACCTCGTGATCGAGGCGATGCCGGACATCTCCTTCGTCTACAACGAGGTCTACGACTCGACCAACACCTCGAAGAGCCTGCTCAAGGCCCTGCGCCTCTCGCAGCCGGGCGGTGTGCTGTGGCTCAACGGGGACGTGGTCTTCGACCCGCAGGTGCTGCCGCTGGTCCAGAAGCACATCGAGACCGGACGCAGCTTCGTGTGCGTCAACACGGAGTCGGTGGCCGAGGAGGAGGTGAAGTACACCCTGGACGACGAGGGCTACATCAAGGAGCTCTCCAAGGGTGTCGTCGGTGGTCTCGGTGAGGCCGTCGGCATCAACTTCATCGCCGGCGACGACAAGGCCGCACTGATCCGGCGGCTGGAGGAGG
Source organism: Marmoricola sp. (assembly GCA_025964795.1). GTDB lineage: Bacteria > Actinomycetota > Actinomycetes > Propionibacteriales > Nocardioidaceae > Marmoricola. Next base: position 38,191 of record JAOPYC010000084.1, on the reverse strand, counting down.
CCGGCGACCAGGACTACTTCGAGCGCGGCATCGAGCTCGGCATCGAGAAGGACGGCCTGCGCGTCGAGGCGCTCGACATCTCCCAGTTCCACATCGTGGAGGTGGACTTCGACGAGGACCTGACGCGGGCCAACGAGTTCGTCGGAGACTGAGCGGGCGTGGCCGACCAGGTGCCGCCGCGCGTGACGGCGGTCGACGACGCGGGCGTGCACCTGGCCCCGGGCGAGGACACCGTCGTGGACGTGCTGTTCGACGGTCGCCGCATCTGGTCGTTCTGGACGGTCCGCGACACCGTGGACGGCGTCGCGGCGTGGCCCCCCATGCTGCGGAAGTACCTCACCGGCACCGCCGAGGTCTCCGTCGTGGAGCACCTCACCGGCACCGTGGCGTACGACGGGGAGGTGACCCTGGGCTCGGGAGGGGGCCGGATCGCGGTCGTCGACGCGCAGGGCCGGCCGCTCGGCCTGGACAAGTCCAACCGGATCGTCACCACGTTCGACACCCGCGACCCCGAGCACACCAAGCCTCTCCTGGACTCGACCGAGCAGCTGCTCGACGCCCTGCGTGAGGCCGGGGTCGACGCGTTCCCGGCGTACGGCACCCTGCTCGGCGCGGTCCGCGAGCAGGACTTCATCGGGCACGACAGCGACGTCGACCTCGGCTACGTCAGCCGCGAGACCCACCCGCTCGACGTCGTCCGCGAGTCGTTCCGGCTGCAGCGGTTCCTCAAGGAGCGCGGCTACGCGGTCGACCGCTACAGCGCCGCGGCGTTCAAGGTCGACGTGGTCGAGGCCGACGGCACCGTGCGCGGGCTGGACGTGTTCGGGGGCTTCTTCCTCGACGGCCGGCTCTACCTGATGGGCGAGATCGGCACCCCGTTCGAGCTGGACTGGATCTTCCCGCTGGGCACCTGCACGCTCGCGGGCCGCACGCTCCCGGCGCCCGCGCGGCCGGAGAAGCTGCTCGAGGCGACCTACGGGCCCGGCTGGCAGGTCCCCGACCCGGCCTTCCACTTCGAGACCCCGCGCACCACGAACCGCCGGCTGAACGGCTGGTTCCGCGGCATGCGGGTGTTCCGCAACGAGTGGGACGCGCGCTACAGCGGCCGCGCCCGGGGGCGGGTGCCCGGCGGGGGCCCGAGCAGGCTGGCGCAGTTCGTCCGCGAGCAGGAGGAGCACATCGACCTGCTAGTCGACGTCGGGGCGGGCCAGGGCGGCGACGCGCTGTGGTTCGCGCGTGACGGGGTCCCCACGATGACCCTCGACTACGCGCACGGGGCCAGCAGCGGCGTACGACGGGTGGCCGAGCAGGAGGGTCTCGACCTCGACACCTCCTGGGTCAACCTCCACGAGCTGCGCTCGGTGCTCGCCCAGGGGAGCCGGATCGCCCTCAGGCAGGGACACGTGGTGCTGATGGCGAACCACCTGGTCGACTCCACCGATCCACGCGGGCTGCGGGCCCTGGTGCGGCTGGCGAGGATGTCGCTGGCCGGCCGCGGGACACCGGGTCGGCTCTACCTCGAGCTCGACGTCCTGGGCCCGGGCGAGCACTACCGGCCCTCGGGCCGGCGCGACATCGTCCGACCCAAGGACCTGGGCCGCGTCGAGGCGGCCCTCACGAGCGGCGGAGCCGTTATCGTGCACAGCACTGAGACGGAAGTCAGACGCGGATCCGGGAAACCGGAGCGCCCGGTCGCGCGATTGGTGGCGGAATGGCAGCGGTGAACCGGCCCTTCAGGGAGCGGGTGGTCGAGCGGGTGGCGCGAGCCGTGGCGGGAGACCGGCTCGACCAGCTCCAGCAGCGCCTGGAGGACCTCGAGGCCGAGGTGCAGGAGTGCCGGCAGCTGAACGTCCGGCTGGCCGAGGTGACCGACCTCGTGGAGCAGCTGCTGCTGCCGATGGCGGCGCGGGACGAGGAGCAGATCGCCGCGGCGGTCGAGAAGTACTCCCGGACGATGTGAGCGGGCACGGCCGCCCATGACGACTCGGGTCTATCTCCACATCGGCTTGCCCAAGACGGCCACGACGTACCTCCAGACGATCCTGTGGGGCAACCGCCAGTCCCTGGAGGCCCAGGGGGTCCGACTGCCCGGGAAGGTCCGTCCCGAGCACCTGTGGGCGACCCGGATCATCCGCGAGGACCCGGCCTTCGAGAAGTTCAGCGAGCACCGCCGCAGCGCGTGGACCAGGCTGCGTGCGGACATCGAGGCGTGGCCCGGCGCCTCGATCGTCAGCCACGAGTTCTTCTCGGCGGCCTCCTCGGAGCAGGCGGCGCGGATGGTGGCCGACCTCGCGCCGGCGGAGGTGCACCTCGTGGTCACCGGCCGCGAACCGCTCGGGCTGTTCACCGCGAGCTGGCAGGAGAGCATCAAGAACCGCGAGATCGCGCTGATGACCGACTACAGCCGCACCGTGGCGGAGGAGCCGTGGGCCGTCTGGAACTGGCGGGCGCTGGACATCCGCCTCGTCCTTGAGCGGTGGGCGCCGCACTTCGCGCCGGAGCACGTGCACGTGCTGCCGCTGCCCGGCCCACAGGCCCCGCGCCGCGAAATCTGGGACCGCTTCGCCAGGCTCGTCGGGGTCGACCCGGAGTCCGTGGACCTGACCCGCAGCTTCCCCAACGCCTCGATGGGCGTCGTGGAGGCCGAGACCCTGCGGCGGATGAACCTGCACCTCGAGGACTTCAACTCCGCCATCGACCGGGCCACCTACATCCGCACCTTCCTCGCCGACGACCGGCTGGTGCCGCGGCACGGCGACCCGTTCTGGCCCGAGGACGAGCGGATCGAGGAGATCCGCGAGCGTGGGCGGGTGGCGGTCGACTACATCGCCGCCCAAGGCTTCGACGTGATCGGCGACCTGGACGCCCTGCTCGTCCCGGACGCCCTGCCGCCGCGGCGGGTGCCGAGCTCGGTCACCGACACCGAGGTCGCCGAGGTCGCCGTCTGGCTGGCCGCGCGGATGCTGCACGACGTCCGCGACCTGCGGCACGAGCGGCGGCGGCTCAACCAGCTGCTCGAGAAGAGCCGCGCCAAGGAGGACCCCGGCCTCCGGGTGAACCTCGTGCGCAAGTTCCCGGCGTTGCGGCCCGTGCTGATGCGAGGGCGGCCGGTGCCGCCCGTACCGCCCCCGTAGTCTCGGACGTGAGGTGGGTCATGGCGAGGTCGACTACCTACCAGTTACGTTGCCCCGACCGTTCCCGGCCACCCGAAAAGGACCACAGCATGCCCCGCCTCTGCGAGACCGAAGGCCTGACCGACATCCAGGAAGAGATCCTCAAGTCGGTCCGCTCCTTCGTCGAGACCAAGATCATCCCGGTGGCCACCGACCTCGAGCACGCCGACGAGTACCCCACCGAGATCATCGAGGGCCTCAAGGAGCTCGGCATCTTCGGGCTGACCATCCCCGAGGAGTACGGCGGCCTCGGCGAGTCGATCCTGACCTACGCACTGTGCGTGGAGGAGATCGCCCGCGGCTGGATGAGCGTCTCGGGGGTGATCAACACCCACTTCATCGTGGCCTACATGCTGATGCAGCACGGCACGGAGGAGCAGAAGAAGAAGTACCTCCCGAAGATGGCGGTCGGTGACGTCCGCGGTGCGTTCTCGATGTCGGAGCCCGGGCTGGGCTCGGACGTCTCGGCGATCAAGACCAAGGCCACCCAGACCGACGAGGGCTACTCGATCACGGGCCAGAAGATGTGGCTGACCAACGGTGGCACCTCGACGCTGGTGGCGCTGCTGGTGAAGACCGACGAGGGCGCCGACTCGGTCTACAAGAACATGACCACGTTCCTGGTCGAGAAGGAGCCGGGCTTCGGGGAGACCGCCCAGGGCGTCACGGTGCCGGGCAAGCTGGACAAGATGGGCTACAAGGGCGTCGAGACGACCGAGCTGGTCCTGGAGGGCCACGAGATCTCCGCCGACCAGATCCTCGGTGGGGAGCCCGGCAAGGGCTTCTACCAGATGATGGACGGCGTCGAGGTCGGGCGTGTGAACGTCGCGGCCCGTGCGGTCGGGATCGCCAACCGGGCCTTCGAGCTGGGCATCTCCTACGCCCAGCAGCGCGAGACCTTCGGCAAGCCGATCGCGGAGCACCAGGCGATCTTGTTCCAGCTCGCGGAGATGGCGACCAAGGTGGAGACCGCGCACGCGATGATGACCCGCGCGGCGCGGATCAAGGACCGTGGTGAGCGCAACGACGTCGAGGCCGGGATGGCGAAGTACCTCGCCGCGGAGTACTGCAACGAGGTCGTCCAGGCCTCGTTCCGGATCCACGGCGGCTACGGGTACTCCAAGGAGTACGAGATCGAGCGCCTCTACCGCGAGGCCGCGTTCATGCTCATCGGTGAGGGCACCGCCGAGATCCAGAAGATGATCATCGGCCGCAGCCTGCTCAAGGACTACAAGCTCAAGTCCTAGTCACGGCTCGTACGGCGGCGCCACGCCCCAGTCCCAGCGCGGGACCGGGGCGTGGGATGCCGGCTCGGATGCCGGTCGGAGTTCTCCACGGCGAGGCGCGAGCCCCACTCGGCGTACCCCATCAGCGCGGCGCGCGCCTCCGGGTCGGCCGGGAGGCCCGCCGTGCTTCTCGGTGTACGCCGGCGGGCCGCCCATCACCTCGGCCCACCACGCTGTGACGAGATCGCGGTGCTCGATGGTGACGAAGCCGCCGAACACCGGTCCGAGCAGCGGATCGCGCTCCACCTCGTCGTAGAAGGCGTCCAGCCACCGCCGAATGGCCTCGGTGCCGCCGATCCAGTCGTGGATGCTGGGGCGCTCCGCCATCCCCCGAGACTAGTCGGCCTCCTTTCCCAGCCCGCACCCCCGATTCTGGATAGTCCGAGACGTTTGGGTCGTTCTATGGCCTCCAAAGCGACCGAAACGTCTCGGACTATCCGGGTGGGCGCGGAGGTCCGGCATCCCCTAACCTGCCGGGATGAGCGCGGACCCGGAGACCTACGGCTGGCTGCACGGCGACCTCGCGTGGTTCGGCGAGGCCGCCTGCGTGACCGTGGCGAGGGGGGTGACGCGCGAGCCGTTCGTGAACGCGTTCGGCGTCGACCTGGCCTCCCCGGAGTCACGTGAGAACAGCGTGGTCGCCCTCGACGACGAGGACGCACCGGCCCTGATCTCCTTCACCGAGATCAAGGGAGCGCTGGTCGCCGTCGAGGTCAAGGGCTCCGTCGGCTCGGAACCCGACGTGCTCGAGCTGACGTCGACGCCGGGGCGCTCCGCGAGCGCGTCCTGGGACGCAGCAGGCGCGGTCCGCTTCGCGTGCGCCGAGGACGGCGAGGTGCGCTACGACGGGGAGCCCGGCGACGGCGGTCTGCCGGCGGAGCTGACGCTCCCGGACACCGACGCCTCACCCCAGGTCCGGGCGATGGTGCTCGTCGAGGCGTGGACTGGGACCCGGGTCTCGGCGGCCGACGTGGAGCGAGCGCTCACGCTCGGCTACGTCGCCGAGAGCTGAGGGGTCACGGGCGTCGCTACACTCCGCCCCATGGCGAGGGGCGGCGGGTCCAGGGTGGTGCTCCACGTCGGGGCGATGAAGTCGGGGACCACCTACCTGCAGTCGCTGCTGTGGACCAACCGGGAGCTGCTGGCCGAGCGTGGGGTGCTGTTCCCCGGCCGGGCCGGTGGCGACCAGATGCGCGGGGTGATGGACGTGCTGGGGCACGCCGCGGCCCAGGCCCACACGGGCGCCTGGCAGGCGCTGGCCGACGAGATCCGCGCCCACGACGGCACGTCGGTGATCTCGATGGAGTTCCTCGGCCCCGCACTGCCGGAGAAGGTCGACCGGGTCCTGGCCGGTTTCGAGGACGTCACGGTCGTGGTCACCGCCCGGGACCTCAACCGCAACCTCGCCGCGATGTGGCAGGAGAGCGTCCAGAACGGCCGGGCCTGGACCTTCGCCGACTTCGTCGAGGGCGCCCGGGTCTCCCGGCCGCACCCCGGCCGCGACCCCGAGAGCGTCACGCCGGCCGGCAAGTCGTTCTGGCGCCAGCAGAACCTCGTGCGCATCTGCCGCAACTGGTCGCGCGGCGGGACCCGGCTGGTCCTGGTCACGGTGCCGCCCCCCGGCGCCGCGCCGGACGTGCTGCGGGACCGGTTCCTGTCGCTGGTGGGCACCCCGGCCGACGGGCTGGTGCCCCCGCCCCGGTCGAACGAGTCCATCGGGGTCGCGTCGGCCGAGGCGCTGCGCCAGGTCAACGCCCTCCTGGAGACCGAGGGCCTGGCCTTCCCGGCCGGCCAGCGGCAGCGCAAGAACTTCCTGGCCGACACCCATTCGGCCGTCCAGCGGGGGAGCGAGGCCAGGATCGGCCTGCCGCTCGCGCCCTGGGTCGAGGAGCACGCGGCGGCCATGGTGGCGAAGCTGCAGACCCTCGACGTCGAGCTGCTCGGCGACTGGGACGAGCTGCGACCGGTCGCCGTGCCCGGGGTGGATCCCGGGAGTGTCGACCCGGCCGCGGTCAGCGAGGCCGCCGTGGCGTGGTTGGCTGGGGTGGTGGCCCGCCAGATCAGGGCGTGAGGCTCAAATCGCTCGACCCTCGGCCAGAGCTTTGACATGGTGAGGTCCCGACCCCTGCTGAGGAGTGAGCATGCCCGACGACGATGCCAACCAGGACATCAAGGCCAAGATGCGCGAGGCCCTCGACCGCAAGCAGGCCAACGACCGCGGCGTACCCAAGGACCAGCCGGTCAAGGAGAAGGCGCACGGCTCCGAGGTGGGCGGTCACGGTCCGAAGATGCACCGGCGCAAGGCCGGCGGCGGCGGCGCCTGACCCGGGCGGCGGGGCCCGGGGGAGTGCTCAGAGCTTCTCGAGCGTCGCCGCGAGGCGCTCCTCGTTGCGGTCGACGGCGGGGACGAGCAACTCGGTGACGACGTCGAGGACGTCGGAGAGCCGTTCGTTGAGCCGGCGCGACTCCTCCACGGCGCTGCGCAGCTGACGCACCTCGTCGCGCAGGGCGGCGATCTCGGCCTTTCCGCTGAGGCGCTCCAGCGCCCGGGTTGCCTTGCTCATGTCCAGCTCACTTCCAGTCGGCAGACGACGGGGTTCTCGTTCTCCAGCGGCGCCAGATCGCGACCGACGGTCTTGGTGACCACGGTGCCACCGTGCCGCGCGATCTCGGCCTCGACCACGGGGACGCGGGCGTAGGTCCGGATGTGCGGACCGAAGAAGGTGGGCTCACCGCGGTTGGCGGCGGTCCGGAACTCGATGAAGGTGTGGCCGCCCGAGCGGCAGACCATCGAGCAGAACCGCCACAGCCCGTCCCGGCCGCTCGGCGCCAGCGCGTCGACCAGGAACCGCGCGTAGACGTGCTTCACCCCGGGCTGGTGGGCGAGCTTCGCGCCCTGGGTCAGATAGCTGTACGGCGCCTCGAGGTTGTAGCCCTTCACCGGGACCTTCAGCCCGAGGCTCCGGAGCCGGCGACGGGTGATCCCGCGCGCGGCCCCGGCGTAGTCGCTGGCGTTGACCTGGAACCCCTGCTCGGCCAGCCACACCGCGTCGCGGCCGGTGCCCGAGCCGAGCTCGACGACGCGTGCGCCGGGCTCGATGCGTTCGGCCACCCAGCGGGCGAACAGCGAGGGCTCCTTGGGGACCAGGGCGGCCCGGGGCGACTCGTAGAAGGCCGACCAGTACCAGAGCCGCAGCCGGCTGCCGCGCCACCACTGCGACATCATCTGGGTGTTCTCGGGCGGGTGGTCGAAGTGGAAGGCCGGGTCGGGCACCCTCCAGCCGGGGCCGTAGGTGTAGGCCAGGAACGCCTCGACGTCGTGCGGCGCCGGGAACTCGACGCCCTCGAGCTCGATCGTGCCGAAGGGCAGGATCCGGTCGCGGTCGAGGCTGCCACGCAGCGAGCCGGTGATGTGGAAGTGGTCGCCGATGTAGAAGGACCCGAAGACGTCGACACCCGCCCGGTTGCCGTTGGGCAACGGGGCCCAGACCTTGAAGTTCGCCGCCGACATGCGGACGACGTGCCACCCCCGCTCGCGCATCTGGCGCTCGGCCTGCCGGCTCTCGCGGATGATGTCGAACGGGTGGGTGTGCTTGCTCAGCCAGGCCAGGTCGACGTCGGAGTCGTGGCCGATCATCTTGCCGTCGCGGACGGCGCCGAGCAGGCCGCCGTAGCAGAGGTAGGCGTCGAGGCCACAGACCTCGACGAGGTCGTCGAGCACCTTGCGCGAGGCGGTGACCAGCTCGTTGACCGAGTCGCTGTCCATCCGGTCGAAGGTGCGCTGCAGGCGCCCGCCCTTGTCGAGGGTCAGCGGCTGGCCGGCGTCGTCGACGATGCGCAGCTCGTCGGACGACGTGCCGAAGCGCACGTCGCCCTCGAACCAGACCACCCCGTCGAGGTGCCCCTCGACGCTGACGTGGGCCACCCCGGACAGGCGCTCCTGGATGGCCCGGGGCCAGGTCACGTGCACCTGGCCCTTGGCGGTGTCGGCGTCCCGCCGAGCGTTGAAGGACCAGACCCGGTGGCCGGCGAAGCGGACGTCGAGAGGAGTGTCGAGGAGCTCGCTCAGCTCGATGCCGGTGTCGTCCACGCGGGCGGAAAGCGTCACTGCCTGGTGCCTCCGGGTCGGTCGAGTGTGGACGAGAGGAATCTACGGCACGGGAGGGGGAGTGGGCCGGAGCCGCTCGCTCGGCGCGTGGCAGACTTCCGCAGGTTCAGGTCGCCGCACACGAGGAGCCGCAGGATGCAGTTCGGACGCAGCTATGAGGAGTTCGAGGTCGGTGCGACGTACAAGCACTGGCCCGGCAAGACCGTCACCGAGTTCGACGACCACATGTTCTGCCTGCTGACCATGAACCACCACCCGTTGCACCTCGACTCCCACTACGCCGAGGAGACCACCCAGTTCGGCAAGAACGTCGTGGTCGGCAACTACGTCTACTCGATCCTGCTCGGCATGAGCGTGCCGGACATCTCCGGCAAGGCCATCGCGAACCTCGAGATCGAGTCGCTGCGGCACGTGGCGCCCACCTTCCACGGGGACACGCTCTACGGCGAGACCACGGTCCTCGACAAGTGGGAGAGCAAGAGCAAGGACGACCGGGGCGTCGTGCACGTGGAGACCATCGGCTACAACCAGGACGGCAAGATCGTGTGCATCTTCCGTCGCAAGGTGATGGTCCCCAAGGACAGCTACCTCACCGAGCGTGGTGGCGAGCAGCCCGGCCGCCCCGTCCCGCAGCCCGACAAGAACTGGCCCGGCCCGAAGGCAGAGTGACCCCGTGAGCGAGCGCGAGACCCCGGACGAGCTGTGGGTGATTCGGCACGGCGAGACCGAGTGGAGCCGCGACGGGCTGCACACCTCGCACACCGAGCTCGAGCTCACCCCCGCCGGCGAGGCCGTCGCCCGCCGGCTGGAGCAGCGGCTCGAGGGGGTCGAGTTCGACCTCGTGCTGACCAGCCCTCGCCTGCGCGCCCGGCGTACGGCTGAGCTGGCGGGGTTCCCCGACGCCGAGCTCGACGAGGACCTCACCGAGTGGGACTACGGCGACTACGAGGGCCTAACCACCGCCACGATCCGCGAGGCCGTCCCCGGCTGGACGGTGTGGACCCATCCCTGCCCCGGCGGGGACACCGCCGAGGAGGTGTCGGCCCGGATGGACCGCGTGGTCGCGCGGGTGCGCGACCACGGCGGGCGGGTGCTGGTGTTCAGCCACGGGCACGCGTCGCGCGCCCTGGCCGCCCGGTGGCTCGACCAGCCGGTGCAGGAGGGGCGGCTGTTCTCGCTCGACACCGCGACGATCTCGGTGCTGGGCAGCGAGCGCGAGTCACCGACCGTGCTGCGCTGGAACTCCTGAGCGACGATCGGCGCCCCGGAGACCGACTTCTACTACCCTCGGTCCCGTGCCGCTCGCCGCGTCGTGTCCTCGCTGCACCTCGCCGGTCACCGGTGAAGGCGCGTCCTTCGCCTGCTCGGCGCACGGGCCGATCGAACCCCTGTGGCGTCCCGACGAGGCCGACTACGACTCGTTCGCCGAGCTGGTCGGTCGCAGCGACGACCTGCCGACCTACCTGCCCTGGCCGATGAGCCCGGGGTGGTCGATCGCCGACTTCGGCTGCGTCGGACACGACGGGCGGGTCCGGGCCACGGTGACCACCACGGTCGGCACCAGCGAGCTCGACGGCGAGGTCGAGGTCACCATCGTCTCCGAGGAGCCCGGGGTCGGTCTGGGGGCGCGGTGCGCCGGAACGACGTACGACGACCCGGGGCCGCAGATCAGCAACGGGCCCCCGGCCATCCACGTGCGCGCCGGTGGCCGGACCGTGCCCCTGTGGCTGGTCGACGACGCCCGCGAGGACGCTCCCGACAGCGGTGCTCCGCACCACGCGGAGGACGACATCCTGGCCCGGGCCGTGTTCGCCGGGGAGGCCGACGGGCGGTGGCTGTGGCTGGTGATGCGGCCCGCCTCGGCCGCGCTGCTGCTGCACGACGACTGGCTGCTGGCCGACGTCACCGGGTTCGGCCCGGAGGCGCTGGAGATGCCGTTCGGCGGCCCGCGTCCCACCTGGTGAGCCGTCCCGCGGCGCTCGACCGAGACGCGCCGTCCGCGGGCGGGGTTCAGTGCGTGGCGGTTCAGGCGTCGTACGGCACAATGTGGCGTGATGAAGACCCACGTGCTCGCTGTCGCCAACCAGAAGGGCGGCGTCGCCAAGACGACCACTGTCGCCTCGCTCGGAGCCGCGCTCGCCGAGCAGGGGCAGAAGGTCCTGCTCATCGACCTCGACCCGCAGGCCTGCCTCACCTTCAGCCTGGGCATCGACCCCGAGGACCTCGACATCTCGGTCCACCACGTGCTCACCAAGGGGCTCGACCCCGGCGAGGCGATCCTGGAGACCGACGACGGCGTGGACCTGCTGCCGGCCACCATCGAGCTCGCCCGCGCGGAGGCCGACCTGCTGACCCGCACCGGGCGCGAGTACGTCATCCGCACGGCCGTGGAAGACACCGACGGCTACGACTGGGTGCTGCTCGACTGCCCGCCCTCGCTGGGCGTGCTCACGGTCGCCGCCCTCACGGCCGCTACCGGGGTGCTGATCCCGTTGCAGTGCGAGACGCTGTCGCACCGTGGTGTCGGGCAGCTGCTCGACACCGTGCACGACGTGAAGCGGTTCACCAACCGCGACCTCGAGGTCTGGGGCGTGCTGCCGACGCTCTACGACGGGCGCACCAACCACTCCCGCACCGTGCTGGAGACGATCTCCGAGACCTATGACCTCGAGGTCATCGAGCCGCCCATCCCGAAATCGATCCGGTTCGCCGAGGCTCCTGCCGCCGGCCGGTCGATCCTGAAGACGTCACGCAGCAACAAGGGCGCGCAGGCCTACCGTGACGTGGCCACCGGTCTCCTGAAGCGGACCTGAACCTTTGGTCCGACCCCGATACCGCCGTCTGATCGCTGCCGGGGCGGCCTTCGGGGTCACGATGGTCTCGTTGCTCGGCGGCCTCGGGGTGCTCCCTGACGGGACCTCACCGGCCGCTGCCTCGTCCCCGTCGAGCTCCTCGGCGAACCTCGCGACCGCGCGGCTCCACTCGCTGTCCGCGACCCCGTCCGAGAGCCCGTCCGAGAGCCCGTCCGAGAGCGCGTCGCCGACCTCGGAGAGCGCACTTCCGGCCGACAGCGGCACCGGCAAGCGCGTGGTCTTCGACATGAGCGACCAGCGGGTCTGGTTGGTCGAGCCCGACTCGAAGACGGTGCAGACCACCTACCTGGTCTCGGGCAGCCTCACCGACAACCTGCACCCCGGCACCTACGCGGTCTACTCACACTCGCGCTGGGCCGTGGGGATCGACGACTCGGGGGTGATGCAGTACTTCGTGCGGTTCACCCGCGGGAACAACGCCGCCATCGGGTTCCACAGCATCCCGACCAAGAACGGAAAGGCGCTGCAGACCGCCGCCCAGCTCGGCACCCCGCAGAGCCACGGCTGCATCCGTCAGGCGCTGCCCGACGCGAAGACCCTGTGGGACTTCGCGCCGGTCGGGACGAAGGTCGTCGTCACCGCCTGATCGGCGGGTGACTCAGCTGTTCTCGCCGGCTGCGGCGGGCCGGCCGCCGCGCGTGCGGCTCCGGCTCCGGTTGCGCTTCTTGGCGGGACGGTCCCCGGAGCCCTCGCCGCCGGAGGCGGCCGGTCGGCTCTCGCCACCGGCCTCCTTGGCGCCGCCCTGGCTGCGACCGCGACCGCTGTCGCGGCTGCCGCCGTCGCGGCCACGACCGCCGCTGTCACGACCGCCACGACCACCGCTGCCGCCGCGCCCGTCGGTGCGGGGCTTGCGCTCGATGACGACCTGGCCCTCGGGGATCAGGCGTCCCTTGGTGCCGGGGGCGATGCCCTGGTCGTGCAGGAAGTGCTCGGAGCTGGAGTAGGTCTCCTGCGGGTCCTCGAAGGGGAGGTCCAGCGCCTTGTTGATCATCTTCCAACGGTGCAGGTCGGCCCAGTCCACGAAGGTGATCGCGATGCCGGTCGCGCCCGCGCGGCCGGTGCGGCCGATGCGGTGGACGTAGGTCTTCTCGTCCTCGGGGCAGGTGTAGTTCACGACGTGGGTGACGCCGGTGACGTCGATGCCGCGGGCGGCGACGTCGGTGGCCACGAGGACCTGGAGCTTGCCCTCGCGGAACTTGGTCAGCGCCTTCTCGCGGGCGGCCTGGGCCATGTCGCCGTGGAGCGGCTGGGAGTTGAAGCCGCGCTCCTCGAGGTCGTCGGCGATGCGCTGGGCCTGGCGCTTGGTGCGGGTGAACACGATCATCAGGTCGGCACCCTCGGCCTGGAGCAGGCGGCCGATCATCTCGGGCTTGTCGAGGTCGTGGGCCTGGTAGATGAACTGCGCGGTCGCGGGCACCATCTGGGTGTCCTCGCCGGACTCCGCCCGGATGTTCATCGGGTGGCGCATGTGGGTGCGCGCGAGGGCCACGATCGCGGCCGGCATGGTCGCCGAGAACAGCATCGTCTGCCGGGTCTCGGGGGTCTGCTTGAGCAGCCGCTCCACGTCGGGCAGGAAGCCCAGGTCGAGCATCTCGTCGGCCTCGTCGAGGACGAGCGACTTCACGTGCGAGATGTCCAGCGCGCGGCGGTTCATCAGGTCGATGAGGCGGCCCGGCGTACCGACGACGACCTCGACGCCCGCCTCGAGGGCGTCGAGCTGGCCCTCGTAGGGGACGCCGCCGTAGACGGTGAGGACGCGGATGCCGCGGTCCTTGCCGGCCATGCTGATGTCCTTGCTCACCTGGAGGGCCAGCTCACGCGTGGGGGCGACGATCAGGGCCTGTGGCTTCCCGGGCGCCGCGAGGTCGTTGAAGTCGGGGTCGTGCTGGGCCACCGCGCGCTGCAGCACCGGGATGCCGAAGGCGAGCGTCTTGCCCGTGCCCGTGCGGGCCTGGCCGATCAGGTCGGTGCCCATCAGGGCGACCGAGAGGGTCATCTCCTGGATCGGGAAGGGGGTGACGATGTTGGCGCGCTCGAGCGCGTCGGCGATTTCGGGGAGTACCCCGAGCTCTCTGAAGGTAGTCAGGATCTTGCCTGTTCTGTGTTGACCCGGCAGGCGAGTCGATGGGTGCAGGTCTGGATAGTCGTACGCCGCTGGCGAGCCGCCCACAGTGTCTTCAAGGGGGCATCAAGCCTGCGGTCAGGCTCCAGTCTATCGGTAGGGTGCCGACATGACCGAAACCTCACCTCAGGACGCTTCCGCACCGCCTGTCGCGACGGTGGCCCCGGAGCTGGATTCGGTCGCCTTCGAGGATCCGGGCTACCGCGCCGCGGTCGTCGACCTGCTCGGTGCGATCACCTACGGCGAGATCTCCGCCTTCGAGCGGCTGGCCGACGACGCCAAGCTCGCCCTCCAGCTCGAGGACAAGCTGGCGCTGGCCAAGATGGCCACCGTGCAGTTCGGTCACGTCGAGCCGCTGCTCGACCGGATCTCCTCCCTCGGCGTCGACCCGATGGTGGCGATGGAGCCGTTCCGCAAGCCCTTCGACGTCTTCCACACCGCGACCGCGCCGAGCGACTGGCTCGAGGGCCTGATCAAGGCCTACGTCGGCGACGGGCTGGCCGCCGACTTCTACGTCGAGATCGCGCAATTCCTCGACATCGGCACCCGTCAGCTGATCGTCGACTCGCTCGCCGACGCCGGCCACGCCGACTTCGTCGTCGACCGCGTCCGCCGTGCCATCGAGCAGGACCACCGCGTCGGCGGCCGCCTCGCCCTGTGGGGGCGCCGCCTCATGGGCGAGGCCCTCTCCCAGGCCCAGCGGGTGGCGGCCGAGCGCGACTCCCTCGCCGCCCTGCTCGCCGGCGGCGTCGACCGCCCCGGTATGGACCTTGCCGCCCTGTCCCGGATGTTCAGCCGCCTCACCGAGAACCACGCCAAGCGGATGGCGGAGCTCGGGTTGGCTTCCTGAGGGGCGTTCCGCAGCCCCATTAGCGACATTCGCAATGTCCTGGGGCCCCTCCGCCGACAGCTCCGGTCCGTGACCGCCCTCACACCCCACATAGTTGCTTGCATCAACCAACAGTACCTAGAATGTTGGCCATGACAACTATTAACGACGAGACGACCCGGGCCGAGGCGGTCCAGGTGCTCTTCGACGGGGTCATGCAGTTCGGGCGGGCGATGCGGTCACGGTCGGGAGACTGGCGGCACGCGGTCCGGGACCTGAGCCAGGGGGACATCGTCACCCTGGGCCTCGTCGCTCGGCAGGACGGCACCCGGCCGGGGCAGATCGCCTCGACGCTCGGCGTGGACCCCTCCGTGGTCAGCCGGCAGCTCGCCTCCCTCGACCGGCTGGGCCTGATCGCCCGGTGCGTCGATCCCGCGGACCGTCGTGCGGAGCAGATCAGGGCCACGGCCCTGGGCCACGAGCGGCTGCTGCAGGCCCGCACGGCGATGTGCGAGGCGCTCGCCACCCGGCTCACCGAGTGGGACCTAGACGCGATCGAGCACGCCGCGACCGTCGTAGGTGACCTCGCCGACCGCCTCAACGACACCCCCGACACCCGCACCGCCGAGAACACCGAACACACCGAACCCAGCAAGGATGCACATGTCTGACACCACCACGCCGGCCCGCGCGGCCGGGACGAAGAACGACGAGATGAGCCACCGCGAGATCGTCGAGGTCCTCGTCGGCCTGATGTCCGCGCTCTTCGTCGCCATCGTCAGCGCGACGATCGTCTCCACGGCGCTGCCGACGATCATCGCCGACCTCGACGGCACGCAGACGCAGTACACCTGGGTCGTCACGGCCTCGCTGCTGGCGATGACCGTGACCAGCCCGATCTGGAGCAAGTTCTCGGACCTCTACAACAAGAAGTTCCTGGTCCAGCTCGCGATCGTGATCTTCCTGGTCGGCTCGCTGGCCGCCGGTGCCGTCCAGAACGTCCCGGAGCTGCTCGCCGCCCGCGCGGTCCAGGGCCTGGGCATGGGCGGCCTCGTGTCGCTGGCCCAGTCGATCCTCGGCTCGATCATCCCGCCGCGGCAGCGCGGTCGCTACAGCGGCTACCTCGCCGCCACGATGGCCGTCGCCACCGTCTCCGGCCCGCTGCTCGGCGGCGTCGTCGTGGACGCCTTCGGCTGGCGCTGGTGCTTCTGGATCGCGATCCCGTTCGCCCTCCTCGGCCTGGTGATGCTGCAGAAGTTCCTGCACCTGGAGACCATCCGCCGTGAGGTGAGGATCGACTACTGGGGCGCACTGTTCATCACCATCGCCGCCAGCCTGCCGCTGGTCTGGGTCTCGTTCGCCGGCAACGACTTCGCCTGGTGGTCCGTGGAGACCGCCGAGTTCCTGGGCGCCGCCCTGGTGGCCCTGGTCGCCGCGATCTTCGTGGAGCGCAGCCACCCGGACGCCCTGGTGCCGCCGCGGATCCTGAAGTCGCGGATCACCCAGCTGGCCATCCTGGGCAGCCTCGCCGTCGGCGTCGCCCAGTTCGGCGCCTCGGTGTTCCTCAGCCAGTACTTCCAGGTCGCCCGCGACCACAGCCCCACCGAGGCCGGCCTGCTGATGTTGCCGCTGATCGCGGGCAACATGGTCGGCGCCACCGGGGCCGGGCAGTACATCACCCGCACCGGCCGCTGGAAGGGCATCATGCTCGCCGGCTCCGCGGTGCTGGTGCTGGGCCTGTCCCTGATGGGAACCATCACCCACGCCACGCCGCTGTGGCACCTGAGCGCCTTCATGGTGCTGATGGGACTGGGCACCGGCGCGCTGATGCAGAACCTCGTGCTCGTCGTGCAGAACACGGTCGACGTCACCGACGTGGGTGCGGCCAGCGGCACCGTCAGCTTCTTCCGCTCGCTGGGCGGCACCATCGGCGTCGCGGCGCTCGGCGCGCTGCTGGCCAGCCGGGTCACGGACAAGATCGCGGCGGGGATGGCCCAGGCCGGGATCCCGGCCTCCGGCCAGGGCACGGGCAGCACGCTGGACTTCGACAAGCTGCCGCCGGCGGTGGCCGGGATCGTGCGGACGGCGTACGCCGACGCCACCGGGCGGATCTTCCTGATCGCCGGCGTGATCGCCGTGCTGACCTTCGTCGCCGTCGCACTGATGCCGGTGACCGAGCTGCGCACCACCATCCGCAAGGAGGAGCCGGCCGAGGCCGAGGAGCTGGAGGACGCGCTCGTCTGAGCAACAGCACCGAGCCGTCGCACCTGGAACCTCAGGTGCGACGGCTCGGCGGTTGCGGGTCCTTCAGATGCGCCGGGTGGGCGTCACGCTCAGGAGCGGAAGCCGACCTGGCCGGTGACGCTCGTCGAGATGTCGACGTAGGCGAGCTTGGCGCCGGGGACGACGATGCGCCGGCCCTTGGCGTCGGTGAGGGCGAGGACACCGCCCTCCGTGAGGGCGCCGGCCACGGCCTTCTCAACGCCGTCGGCATCGAGGGTGGTGTCGATGGTGATCTCGCGCTGGACGTTCTGGACGCCGATCTTGACCTCCATGGGGAGGACCTCCTAGGTGGACTTCGAAACGTGCTCGGGACAACTCTGTCAGGCAGCGCCTGACGCCGGGGAGCCGCGGTCAGCGGTGCTCGTCGGTGCGGGGGTAGCCACGGATGCCGCGCCAGGCCAGGCCGGCCACGAGGGAGGCCGCCTCCGCCTGGTCGATCGGGCCGTTCTCGGTGAGCCAGAAGCGGGCGCTGACCTGGCCCATGCCCACCAGCGAGACCGCGAGCAGCTGTGACTGCTCAGCGGTGAGGCCGGTGTCGTCGGCGATGACGTGGGCGATCAGCTTGGCGCACTCGACCGTCACCCGGTCGACGCGGGCGCGCACGGCCGGCTCGTTGGTCAGGTCCGACTCGAACACCAGCCGGAACGCGCCCTCGGCACTGGCGACGTAGTCGTAGAACGCGTGCATCGTCGCGGCCACGCGCAGCTTGTTGTCCTCGGTGGACTCGAGCGCCTTCGAGCAGGCCTCGATGATCGTGTCGCAGGACTGGTCGAGCAGTGCGACGTAGAGCTCGAGCTTGCCCGGGAAGTGCTGGTAGAGCACCGGCTTGGAGACACCCGCGCGTTCGGCGATATCGTCCATCGCCGCAGCGTGGTAGCCCTGGGCCACGAAGACCTCGAGGGCCGCGGTGAGCAGCTGGGCGCGGCGGGCGCGACGGGGGAGCCGCACGCTCTTGGGGACCGGGGCGGATCCTGCGCCGCTGCGCGCGGCGGCCTGGACCCGGTCGTCGGTCCGGCGCTGCTGCCGGGGTTCCTCGAACGTGCTCACGCAGGGAAGCCTACAAGCAGGCGACCCCGGGGCCTGTCCGGATGGCGGGCAGTTGTCAGGGCCGCGTACGCACGGCAGGGAACATGGCAGGGAGCGGTGGTGTTCCTCCCCATGGACCCGCCGCGCCGGGTCCGCCCGAACCTTTCAGCCACACACGAGGAGACGAAGTCGTGTCACTTCCCCCACTGGTCGAGCCCGCCGCAGAGCTGACCATCGACGAGGTACGCCGCTACAGCCGGCACCTGATCATCCCCGACGTCGGCATGACCGGTCAGAAGCGGCTGAAGAACGCCCGCGTCCTGGTCATCGGCGCCGGCGGCCTCGGCAGCCCGGCCCTCCTCTACCTGGCCGCCGCCGGGGTCGGCACGCTCGGCATCGCCGAGTTCGACGAGGTCGACGAGTCCAACCTGCAGCGCCAGATCATCCACGGTCAGTCCGACATCGGGAAGTCGAAGGCGGTCTCCGCGAAGGAGTCCCTGGTCGAGACCAACCCGCTGGTCAACGTGATCGTGCACAACGAGCGCCTCGACAACGACAACGTCCTGGAGATCTTCAAGGACTACGACCTGATCGTCGACGGCACCGACAACTTCGCCACGCGCTACATGGTCAACGACGCGGCGTACTTCTTGAACATCCCCTACGTGTGGGGCTCGATCTACCGCTTCGACGGCCAGGCCAGCGTGTTCTGGCCGACGCTGACCAACGAGGACGGCTCCAGCGCGGAGGCCCCCTGCTACCGCTGCCTCTACCCCGAGCCCCCGCCGCCCGGCATGGTGCCGAGCTGCGCCGAGGGCGGCGTCCTCGGCGTCCTGTGCGCGAGCATCGGCTCGATCCAGGTCAACGAGGCGATCAAGCTGCTCGCCGGCATCGGCGACCCGGCCGTCGGCAAGCTGGTCATCTACGACGCCCTCGAGCTGGAGTGGCGCACCCTGAAGGTGCGCAAGGACCCCAACTGCGCGCTGTGCGGCGAGAACGCCACCGTCACCGAGCTGATCGACTACGAGACCTTCTGCGGGGCCGTGTCCGACGAGGCCTCCGAGGCGGCCGCCGGGTCGACGATCTCGGTGACCACGTTGGAGCACATGCTCAAGGAGCGCGACGAGGGGTCGCGCGACTTCACGCTGGTCGACGTGCGTGAGCAGAACGAGTTCGAGATCAACCGGATCCCCGGCTCGATCCTGATCCCCAAGGGCGAGTTCCTCAACGGCAACGCGTTCGCGCAGCTGTCCCAGGACAAGCCGGTGGTGCTGCACTGCAAGTCGGGCGTTCGCTCGGCGGAGGCGCTGGCGGTGCTCAAGGGCGCCGGGTACGGCGACGCCGTGCACGTGGGCGGCGGCGTGGTGGCCTGGGTCAACCAGATCGACCCGTCCCAGCCGTCGTACTGAGCCGAGAGGGACCTTTCGGGCCCGGGGCCGTAACCCGGGCAGGGGTGTGGCGTTGAGCACATGAACGTTGCTCACACCGCAGACCGAAAGGTTCCTCCATGCGCTTGTCCCGCACCCTCCTGGCCACCGGTGCCTCGGCGCTCATCGCTGCCGCCAGCCTGACCGCGTCCACGGGGTCCGCAGAGGCCGCCCCGTCGTGGGCGCCCGCCGACTCGGCCGCGATCCACCCCGGCACGATGATGTACACCGACGGCGCCCAGTGCACCGCCAACTTCGTCTACACCGACTCAGCCGGCGGCGTCTATGTCGGGTACGCCGCCCACTGCGCCGGCAAGGGCGCGTCGACCGACACCAACGGCTGCAACGTCGACTCGGTCCCGCTCGGCACGCAGGTGACGTTCACCAACGACGGCAACCTCGCCTCCGAGGGCACCGCGGTCGGCCACGGCACGCTGGCCTACAGCTCGTGGATCACCGAGCACGCGCTCGGCACCAAGGACGCCAACACCTGCGCCTACAACGACCTGGCGCTGGTCAAGGTCGACGCCGCGGACGTCTCCAAGGTCAACCCGTCGGTGCCCTTCTGGGGCGGCCCGACCGGCATCGACACCGACGGCACCAAGGCCGGCGACCGCGTGTGGACCTTCGGCAACTCCAGCCTGCGCGCCGGGCTCACGCCGCTGTCCCCGCACACCGGCATCAGCCTGGGTGACGACGCCGCCGACGGTGGCTGGAGCCACCCGCTCTACACCGTGACGCCGGGCGTCCCGGGAGACTCGGGCTCCGGCTTCCTGTCCGCGGGTGGCAAGGCGGTGGGCGTGCTCTCGACGCTCGGCCTGGCCCCGCTGCCGGCGTCGAACAACATCGGCGACCTCGCCAAGGAGCTCGCGTTCGCGCAGGCACACTCCGGGATCTCCGGGCTGACCCTGGCGCTGGGCACCGAGCCGTTCAACCCGATTCTCTGACGCACTCGGACGGGTATCGCAGGGAGAGACACCGACGCCCCGCTCTCTCGCACGGGAGGGCGGGGCGTCGTGCTGCGCGGGCAGGTGCTCAGGTGATCAGGTGGTCGATCGCGGAGAAGTGGTCGGCGTTGCCCGAGCGGACGACGCTCGGGGTCCCGTCGATGGAGACCGGGCGTCGCCGGCCACGGTGATCCGGCGCATCTCGCGGGGCTGGGTGTCGAAGTCGGCGACCGCGCAGTGCTGGGTGGCGCGGTTGTCCCACATCGCGACGTCGCCGGCCTCCCAGGTCCAGCGCACCGTGTTCTCGAGCTTGGTGATTCGGTCCTGCAGGATCTTGAAGAGCGCCACCGACTCCGAGCTGTTCAGCCCCACGAACTTCTTCACGAAGTGGCCGAGGACGAGCGAGCGCTCGCCGGTCTCGGGATGCACGCGGACAACCGGGTGCTCGGTCTCGTACTTGATCGACTCGAACTCCTCGCGCTTGAAGTTGGAGTCGTCGTCGTCCTCGCCCGACTCGGTGTCGCGGGCGTAGTCGTAGGCGTTGGTGTGCACGGCCCACAGGCTCTCCACGAGCGCCTTCAGCGGTGCCGGCAGGCTCTCGAAGGCGGTGACGGTGTTGGCCCAGTTCGTCGTCCCGCCGTACGCCGGGAGGGTGACGCCGCGCAGCACGGAGATCGCCGGGACCCGGTCGACGAAGGTGACGTCGGTGTGCCAGGAGTTGGCGGCCATCCCGCGGTCGGCCTTCACGCTCAGGACGCGGGCGCTGCCGGTGTTCACGGTCGGGTGCGCGGTGGTCAGCGGGCCGAGGAGCTCCGCGAACGCGATCTGGGCGTCGTCGTCGAGGTGGTGCTGGCCGCGGAAGAAGAGCACCTTGTGCTCGAGGAGGGCGGCGCGGACCTGGGCGACGGTGGACTCGTCGAGGCTGCCGTCGAGGCGGACCCCTTCGACCACGGCGCCGATGCGGCCGCCGACCTTGCGGACGCGGACCGGGCCGGCGCCCGCCGGGGGCGAGACGTGCTCGGTGTGCGCGTCGAACTGGATCGTCATGTCGGGCCCTCTCGCGTGCGGGAAGTCGGTCGCGTGCTGGTGAAGCACTTAGTCTATCAAAGTACTAGATTTACTCCCCATCAAGGTCGGCGCGCCTGCCCGGGGGCGTCGGCCTGAGAGCATGCGTCCGTGGACGCAGATGACTTCGTCGAGGCGGTGCTCGTCGTCGTGGAGCAGATCCCGGCGGGCCGGGTGACCAGCTACGGCGCGATCGCCGACCGGGTCGGGGTCAGCGGGCCCCGCCGGGTGGGCCGGGTGCTGTCGCAGTACGGCGGGTCGGTGACCTGGTGGCGCGTCGTCCGCGCGGACGGGTCGCTGCCACCCAGCCACGGCGAGGAGGCGCGGGCGCACTACCTCGACGAGGGCACCCCGCTGCGGCCGTCGGGGCGCGTGGACATGCCGCAGGCGTTCTGGCAGCCCTGAAGAAGGACCTGACCGGCAGGTCGGCTCCCGGCTGTCAGCGGCAGGTGTTTGGGTGTGCGGGTGAGAGACGCAACGCCGGAGGCGGCCTACACGCTGGTCCGCCCGCAGCAGGGGCGTGTCTCCGCCCCGCAGCTGGACGAGTCGCAGCAGGCCGTCGTCGACCACCAGGGCGGTCCGCTGCTGGTGCTCGCCGGCCCCGGCACCGGCAAGACCACGACGCTCGTCGAGGCCATCGTCGACCGTATCGAGAGCCGCGGGGCCACCCCTGAGTCGGTGCTGGCGCTGACCTTCAGCCGCAAGGCGGCCGAGCAGCTGCGCGACCGGGTCGCCGCCCGCCTCGGGCGGACGACCTCGACCACGATGTGCTCGACCTTCCACTCCTTCGCCTACGGGCTGATCCGGAAGTACTCCCCGCCCGAGCTCTACGCGGGCCCGCTGCGGCTGCTGAGCGCTCCGGAGCAGGACGTGGTGCTGCGGGAGCTGCTCGCCGAGACGCCCGAGGCCGTGACCTGGCCGGCCTCTCTGCGCAGCGCCCTGGGGACCCGCGGCTTCGCCCGCGAGGTGCACGCCGTGCTGAGCCGGGCGCGCGAGAAGGGCCTCGACGGGGAGGAGCTGACCGCGCTGGGCCTGGCCAACGACCTGCCGCAGTTCGTGGCGGCCGGCCGCTTCCTCGACCAGTACCTCACGATCCTGGACGACCTCGGGGCCACCGACTACGCCGACCTGATCCGTCGGGCCACGCTCGAGGCCGCCGCCCACCAGGACGAGCTGCGCGAGCTCTACAGCCACGTCTTCGTCGACGAGTACCAGGACACCGACCCCGGGCAGGTGGCGCTGCTGCGCGCCCTGGCGGGGGACGGACGCAACCTCACCGTGGTGGGCGACCCGCACCAGTCGATCTACGGCTTCCGCGGCTCCGAGGTGCGCGGCATCCTCGAGTTCCCGCGCGACTTCCGGCAGGCGGACGGGAGCAACGCCGACGTCGTGGCCCTCGGGACCACACGCCGGTTCGGGGAGCGGTTGCTGGTCGGCACCCAGCGGATCGCCCGCAGGCTCCCGCTCCCGGGCGGGCTGCCGGAGGCCGCCAAGGAGCCCTTCCTGCACCCGCGTGCCGACAGCCCGCACGGGCCGGGACGTGTCGAGGTCGTCACCTTCGACACCGAGCGTGCGGAGACCGAGCACCTCGCCGACCTCCTGCGGCGTGCCCACCTCGAGGACGGCATCGACTGGGACGACATGGCCGTCCTGGTCCGCTCCGGCCGTGGGTCGATCCCCGGGCTGCGACGTTCCCTCTCGGCTGCCGGTGTGCCGGTGGAGGTGGCCAGCGACGACCTGCCCCTGATCCGGGACCCGTCGGTGCGTCCGCTGATCGACGGCCTGCGCGCCGCGCTCAACCTCGACAACGAGGACCGGGACGACGTGGAGTTCCTCGACCCCGGTCGGATCGAGGCGCTCTTGATGAGCCCGTTGGCCGGCCTGGACGCCGGCGACGTACGCCGTCTCGGCCGGGCGCTGCGGTCACGGGAGAAGTCAACGCTGCCCGGCAGACCCGACGACGGCCTCGAGACCCGGCCGCCCCGCTCCTCTCGTGAGCTGCTCCGGCTCGCGGTGGTCGAGGCGGGGTTCCTGGAGGGCCTGTCGTCGCCCGAGGTGGGGCGCGCCCGTGCGCTCAACGACCTGCTCGTCTCGGCCCGGCGCCAGCTCGACGAAGGCGGCGGTGTGGAGGAGGTCCTCTGGACCCTGTGGTCGGGGACGACGTGGCCGCAGCGGCTCCGGCGCTCGGTCGAGGGCGGGGGTGGCGGCGCGCGTCGCGCGAACCGCGACCTGGACTCCGTCGTGGCGCTGTTCGCGACGGCGGCCCGGGCCGAGGAGCAGCGTGACCACCTCGGTGCGCGCGCCTTCGTGGCCATGCTCGTGGCCCAGGAGCTCCCCTCCGACACCCTGGCCGAGCAGGGGGTGCGCGGGACGGCGGTGCGACTGCTCACCGCCCACCGGGCCAAGGGCCTGGAGTGGCGGCTGGTGGTGGTGGCCCACGTGCAGGCCGAGGGATGGCCCGACCTGCGCCGGCGCAGCACCCTGCTGCAGGCCGACCGCATCGGCGTCGACGGCCTCGTGGAGGCGACCTCCAGCCGGGAGCTGCTGGTCGAGGAGCGTCGGCTGTTCTACGTCGCCTGCACCCGCGCCCGGGAGCGGCTCGTGGTCACGGCCGTGAAGTCCCCCGAGGACGACGGGGACCAGCCGTCCCGCTTCCTCGACGAGCTGGACATCGAGCCGCGCCGGGTAGTCGGACGCCCGCCCCGACCCCTCTCGATGGCGGGCCTGGTCAGCGAGCTGCGGCGCTGCGTCACCGACCCGGAGACCACACCTGCGCTGCGGCAGTCGGCCGCCACCCGACTGGCGCTCCTGGCCGCCGAGGACGTCGGTGGGCGGCCGCTCGTGCCCCAGGCCGATCCCTCGAACTGGTGGGGGACCCGCGGCCTGAGCCGCTCCGAGCAGGCCGTCCGCGACCCCGCCCGCCCGGTGCCCATCTCGGCGAGCGTGCTCGAGTCGATGGCCGTGTGCCCGACGCAGTGGTTCCTCGAGCGCGAAGCCGGAGGAAGCCAGCGAGTGCACCAGTCGGCCAACGTCGGCCAGCTGCTGCACGCGCTGGCCGACCGGGTGGCGAAGGGCGAGATCACGGCGGGACCCGACGAGGTCGACGTACTGATGGAGCAGGTGGCCACCGTCTGGGACCGGCTCGAGTTCCGGACGCCCTGGTCGCGCCTGCGTGAGCTCGACCGGGTCCGCGCCGCGCTCGGCCGCTTCCTGCGGTGGCACTACGCCAACCGGCGCGAGCTGCTCGGGACCGAGCAGCACTTCGCCACCGAGGTGGACCTCGAGGACGGCGAGCGGGTCCGCATCAGCGGGTACGCCGACCGGGTGGAGCTCGACACCGAGGGCCGGATCGTGGTGGTCGACCTCAAGACCGGGCGCACGCCGCCGAGCAACACCTCGGTCCTGAGCCATCGGCAGCTCGCGCTCTACCAGTACGCCGTCGACCACGGCGCGGTCGCCGGCCCGGTGGCCGACGAGCCCGTGCAGAGCGGAGGTGCCGAGCTGGTCCAGCTCGGCCGCCTCGACGAGTCGACCGACGCCCAGGTGCAGCCGCAACCCGTGCACCCCGAGGACGGGCCGGCTCGCGACGGGCTCCGCCTCGAGCTGGCGCGGGCGGCAGCCCACCTTCGCACCGAGAGCTTCCCGGCCACCCCGGGCGCCCACTGCAAGGACTGCCCGTTCGTGCCCATCTGCCCCTCGCGCAGCGCCGGGGCGGTGCTGTCCCAGTGAGGGCGATCGCCTCTTCCGCGGACCTGCGGGCCGTGATGAAGGCCGACTACGAGGTCAGCCCGCAGCAGTGGGCGGCCATCTCGGCTCCGCTCGCCCCGGCGGTCGTGATCGCCGGGGCCGGGTCGGGCAAGACCACCCTGATGGCCGCGCGGGTCGTCTACCTCGTCGTCACCGGTCAGGTCCGACCCGACGAGGTGCTCGGGCTGACGTTCACGACGAAGGCGGCCAGCGAGCTGCGGACCAGGATCCGGGAGGCCCTGACCACGGCGGGGGTGCTGGGTGTCGAGGTCGAGGTCCCGCCCCCGGGTGCCGACGAGGACCCCGGCGACGAGCTCGAGCCCACCGTGGTGACCTACAACGCCTATGCCGCGAACCTCCTCACCGAGCACGGCCTGCGCATCGGGCACGAGCCCGACACCCGGGTGATCACCGACGCGTCCCGCTACCAGCTGGGGGCGCGCGCCGTGGAGCGCTACACCGGCGACGTCCAGGTCCTCTCCGACCACCCGCCGACGGTCATCCAGAACCTGCTCGCGCTCGACGGGGCGATGACCGAGCACCTCGTCGGTCCCGACGAAGTGCTGGCCTTCGACGCGGAGGCCCGGCGCGGGTTCCAGCGGGCGCTGGAGGAGGAGGCGGCGGGCAAGAACCGCAGCACCTACAAGGAATCGGTGACCAAGGCCCTGTCGGCCGTGGACCGGCGCGCCGACCTGATGGGCCTGGTCCGCGCCTACCGCCGACTCAAGGCCGACCTCGGGCTGATGGACTTCTCCGACCAGATCGCCCTGGCGGCCCGGCTGGCCGAGGAGCAGCCCGAGGTGGGCGCCTTGGAGCGGGCGAAGTTCAAGGTCGTGATGCTCGACGAGTACCAGGACACCTCCGTCGCCCAGGCGCAGATGCTGTCCCGGCTGTTCTCGGGGCCCTCGGTCGACCAGGGACTGGGTCACGCCGTGACGGCGGTCGGTGACCCCAACCAGGCCATCTACGGCTGGCGCGGAGCGTCGGTGTCCAACATCCTCAACTTCGCCGGGACGTTCCCCGCCGCGTCGGGGGACGTCCCGGTGCTGCCGCTGACCGTCAACCGTCGGTCGGACCAGCGCATCCTGCAGGTGGCCAACCGGCTGGCCGCTCCGCTCTACGCGCAGCTCCCCGAGGTGGCTCCGCTCACCGCCGCGACGGACGCTCCCGGCGTGGTCACGGCGGAGGTGTTCCTCACGGCCGACGACGAGCTGGCCTGGCTGGTCGAGCAGGTCAAGGCCGGCCACAGCGCCAAGTGGTCGGACATCGGCGTGCTGACCCGCGACAACAGCACGGCCGAGGCGGTCTTCGACACCCTCACCAGCGCGGGCGTGCCGGTCGAGATCGTCGGCCTCTCGGGCCTGCTCCGACTTCCGGAGGTGGCGGAGGTGGTGGCCATGCTCACGCTGCTCCACGACGTGACCGCCAACCCGGCCGTGCTCACCCTGCTCGCCGGGCCGCGCTGGGCGATCGGGCCGCGCGACCTCAAGCTGCTCGGTGAACGGGCGGCGGAGATCGCCGGGCGGCGTACGCAGTCCGAGGACCGGGGCTCGATCTCGGAGGAGCTGACCGCCATCGCGGACGGCATCGACCCGGCCGAGATGGCTGCCCTCAGCGACGCGTTGGACGACCCGGGTGAGGCGGCCTACTCCGACCAGGCCCGGGAGCGCTTCGCGCTGCTGTCCGCCGAGCTGCGAGTCCTCCGGTCCTCGGCGGGGGAGCCGATCCTCGACGTCGTACGCCGCATCATCGACACCACCGGCATCGACATCGAGCTCGCCTCCTCGACCAGCCCGGCCGCCGCGGCCCGGCGCGACAACCTCGACCTCTTCCTCAAGGCGGTGGCGGAGTTCCAGGCGGTGGACGGGGACGTCACGCTGCCGGCCCTGCTCGCCTACCTCACCGCCGAGGACGACCAGGGCAACGGGCTGGACGTGGCCACCCCGACCGAGGCCGACTCGGTGAAGCTGCTCACCGTGCACCGGTCCAAGGGCCTCGAGTGGGACTCGGTCTTCCTGGTCGGGGTCTGTGAGACCAGGTTCCCGTCCAACCGGTCGCGCACGCTGTGGACGTCCTCGCCGGCGGTGCTCCCGGCTCCGCTCCGGGGTGACGCCGCGGACCAGCCGCAGCTCGAGGGCTACGACCGGGCTGCGCTCGAGGCCTTCCGCGCCGACACCCGCGAGCACGACGCCGACGAGGAGCTGCGCCTGGGCTACGTCGCGTTCACGCGTGCGGCGCACCGGCTGTCGGTGACCTCCTACCTCTGGGGGCAGCGCAGGACCCCCTTCGGCCCCTCGAGCTACCAGGGCCAGGTGCGTGACCAGGTCGAGGAGTGGGGGGAGGCGTGCGTCTGGCTGGACAAGCCGCAGAAGGGTGATCCCAACCCCTACGACGGAGTCGACGTGTCCCGGCCCTGGCCCGCGACCGGACGAGGACACGAGATGGGCCTGCGGATCGCGGCGGCCGAGCTCGTCCACCGCTCGTCGCCGCACCAGCCGGACGAGGACCTCGACATGATCGAGACGGCCCGCGTGGCCGAGTGGGACGAGGAGCTCGAGCGGCTGCTCCGCGAGGCGCGCGCCGACCGGTCGGGGACCTTCGAGGTGCCGCTGCCCACCAGCCTCTCGGCCACGGCGCTGGCCCGGCTGCGCGACGACCCGGACGGCTTCGCCCGGGAGCTGGCGCGGCCGATGCCCCGGCAGCCCTCGCCGTCCGCCCGGTTCGGCACCCGGTTCCACGCCTGGGTGGAGGCGCGGTTCGGGCAGCAGTCGCTGCTCGACCCCGAGGACCTTCCGGGGCGCGCGGACCTCGGCATCGACGACGAGGACGACCTGCGGGCGCTGATCGCGACCTTCGAGGCCGGCCCCTTCGGCGACCGGGTGCCGCACGCGGTGGAGGCGCCGTTCGCCCTGGTGCTCGCCGGGCAGGTGGTCCGTGGCCGGATCGACGCGGTGTACGCCGAGCCCGACGGCGGGTGGCAGGTCGTCGACTGGAAGACCAACCGGCGCCAGGACGCCGACCCGCTGCAGCTGGCGATCTACCGGCTGGCGTGGGCCGAGCTCCTGGGGGTCCCCCTGGAGCAGGTGCGGGCGGCCTTCCACTACGTGCGCTCGGGGGAAACGGTTGTTCCCGACAACCTGGCGGATCGTCAAGGGCTTCAGCAGATCCTGCTGGCCGACACCCCTGCGGTGTAGACCACTCCCCGAAGTTCGCCCGGTTTCCTAGGCAAACCGCACGAAGGGGGACAAAGATCTCCAATAAGGCGTTTGCGACCGCGACGCGAGGGGGCTGTGGTGTTCGGATCGACGATGTTGCTCACGGTCGGCCACGCGCTGGACCGGGCCAAGGACGACGGCAGCCTGGTCAGGCTGTTCATCGGCGGTGAGTGGATCGCCGGCCGGGTGATGAACAGCGACGGTCACGGGGTGGCCGTGCTGGAGCCCAACGGCGACCTCTGCGTCGTCCGCCAGGAGTCGATCACCTGCGTCCGCCTGCCCGGGAGCTCCGCGGAGCAGCGGGTGCCCACGCAGCAGGCCGGCCAGGACTGGCCGGACCTGGCCATCGAGCAGCACCAGACCGTTCGGGCCTGAGCAGCCGGCTCTACCCCAGCGCCGCCGCCAGCGCGATCTCGACCATCGGGGCGAAGGTCTGCTCCCGTTCGAGTGACGTCGTGGCCTCCCCGGTGACGATGTGGTCGCTCACCGTGCAGACGGCCAGCGCCGCGCGGCCGTAGGACGCCGCCAGGGTGTACAGCGCCGAGGCCTCCATCTCCACCGCGAGCACGCCGTGGGCCACCATCGGGTCGCTCAGCTCGGGTCGCGGGTTGTAGAAAGTGTCGCCGGAGAAGATCAGCCCGACGTGCGCGGTGACGTCGTCGCGGGCGTCGGCGGCGTCGGCGGCCGTCCGCAGCAGGCCGAAGTCCGCCACCGGCGCGTAGTCGAGCCCGTGGAACCGCAGTCGGTTCATCGAGGAGTCGGTGCACGCCCCGGAGGCGATCACGACGTCGCGCAGGGCGACCCGTTCGGTGAGCGCGCCGCAGGAGCCGACCCGCACGATCCGGCGTACGTCGTAGTCCTGGAACAGCTCGTTGACGTAGATCGACATCGACGGCTGGCCCATGCCGGACCCCTGCACCGAGACGGGCTGCCCGTGCCAGCTGCCGGTGAAGCCCAGCATGCCGCGCACCTCGCTGTGGCAGACGGCGTCGTCGAGGAAGTTCTCGGCGATCCAGCGAGCCCGCAGAGGGTCTCCGGGGAGCAGGACCGTGGGGGCGATCTGGCCGGGAGCGGCGCCAATGTGGATGCTCATGGCTCCAGAGACTAGGTGGTACGACGGCCGGGCTAACCTCGCCGACATGGAGTCGACCCACCTGGAACCGCTGGCCCTGCCCGCTGAGCAGGACGCCTGGCTGCCGTGGGTGCAGGAGCGCGCGTCCACCGGGCTGAGGGAGGCCGGCCTCGAGGTCGCCGCGCTGAAGAGCGCTCCGGTCGGCGACGGGGCGATCCTGCAGGTGTGGAACGACGTGCAGGTCGCGCTGTCCGGGGTGTTCGCGCTGAGCTCGCTGCTCACCGCCGTGCACCCGGACGCGGCGGTGGTCGAGGCCGCCGAGGGCTTCCAGATCGAGGCCCGCCGGTTCAGCACCGACCTCTACCTCGACGCCGACGTGTTCGCGCAGCTGGACTCGCTGGACGCCTCCCTGCTCGACGCCGGCGCTGCGCGGGTGCTCGAGGACACCCTGCGCGCCTTCCGTCGGGCCGGCGTCGACCGTGACGAACCGACCCGGGACCGGCTCCGCCGGCTCAACCAGCGGGAGAGCGAGCTGTCCCAGACGTTCTCGCGCGGGATCCGCGAGGGCCGGCGTACGACGACGGTGGCGGCCGCAGCCCTGGCCGGCCTCCCGCAGGACTACGTCGACGACCACCCGGCCGACAACGACGGCCGGGTCGAGATCAGCACGGACTACCCCGACACGCTGCCGTTCCTGATCCACGCGCGCGACCCGGCGGCACGCCGCGCGGTCGCCCACCAGTTTCTCGACATCGGCTGGCCGGACAACGAGCCGGTGCTGGCCGAGCTGCTCGAGGTGCGCGAGGAGAAGGCTCGCCTCCTGGGGTACGCCGACTGGCCGAGCTATGACGCCGAGGTCAAGATGATCGGCGAGGGCCCGCGGATCCCGGAGTTCATCGACGAGATCGCGGCCGCGTCCGAGGCTGCCGGACGGCGCGAGATCGACGCGCTGCTGGAGTACGCCCGCGACGAGGGCGAGGACGTCATCGACTTCTCCAACTGGCGCCACCACCTCGAAGCGCTCAAGCGCGACCGGCACGACGTCGACGCCCAGGAGGTGCGGGCCTACTTCGACTTCGCCAAGGTGCGCCAGGGCCTGCTCGACGTGACCGGGCGGCTCTTCGGCCTCACCTACACGCAGGTGTCCGCACCGACCTGGCACGACGAGGTCACGTCGTACGACGTGGCGCTCGCCGAGAACGGCGAGCGGCTCGGCCGGATCCACCTCGACCTGCACCCGCGCGACCGGAAGTACAACCACGCCGCGCAGTTCACCCTGGTCCCCGGCGTGCTCGGCCGGCAGCTCCCCGAGGGCGTGCTGGTCTGCAACTTCTCGCGCGGGCTGATGGACCCTGACCACGTGGTGACGCTGTTCCACGAGTTCGGGCACCTGATGCACCACGTGCTCGGCGGCCGGCACGAGTGGGTCAGCTTCTCCGGGGTGGCCACCGAGTGGGACTTCGTGGAGGCCCCCTCACAGCTGCTGGAGGAGTGGGCCTGGGACGCCGGGGTGCTGCAGGGCTTCGCCACCGACCGGGACGGCACCCCGATCCCCGAGGACCTCGTGGCCCGGATGCGCGCGGCCGACGAGTTCGGCAAGGGGTTCCTGGCCCGCACCCAGATGGCCTACGCCGCGATCTCCTACTGGTTCCACCAGGATCGCCCCGACGACCTTACCGCCGGGCTGAGGTCGCTGATGGAGCGCTACAGCCTCGTCGCACTCGTCCCGGATACACACTTCCACGCGGGTTTCGGCCACCTCGACGACTACGGATCGGCCTACTACACCTACATGTGGAGCCTGGTCATCGCCAAGGACCTGTTCTCCGCCTTCGACCCGGACGACCTGTTCGACCCCGACGTCGCCCACCGCTACCGCGACACGGTGCTGGCCGCGGGCGGCTCACGGGACGCAGCCGACCTGGTCGAGGACTTCCTCGGCCGTCCCTACGACAACCGCGCCTTCACCCGTTGGCTCGAGACCGCGCCCGAGGAGGCCCGATGACCGCCGCTCTCCCGGGGACCGGACGCGTGCTGCCGCACGTCGCCCTGTCCCAGCACGCCCCCGACCGCCACGGGGCCCACCGCACCGACGACGCCTGGCTCGACGAGCGCTGGGCCGACCCGACCACGCGGGTGCTCGTCATCGCGGGTGCGCGGGTGCGTCCCGTCGAGGGCCGGATCACCTGGGTCTCCCCGGAGGAGGCGCCCGAGGGCCTGCGACTGCTGCTCGGCGAGCGCGACGGCGTACAGCACTTCGCCGTCATCGTCGAGCCGGCCGAGGCGCCGGGCGACAAGGACGAGTGGGTGGTGCTGCGGTCCATCGTGCAGTCGCTCGCGGACGCCGACCTGGTCGACGCCCCGATGGTGCTGCACGCCATCGGGATGGCCGAGTGGCACTGGTCCACCCGGCACTGCCCGCGCTGCGGCGGCGACCTCGAACCGCGACAGGCCGGGCACGTGCTGCACTGCACGAGCTGCGGCAAGGACCAGTTCCCGCGCTCGGACCCGGCGGTGATCATGGTGGTCACCGACGGGGAGCCGGGCAGCGCGGAGGAGCGCGCGCTGATGGGCCGCAGCCCGCTGTGGCCGAGGGGCCGGTTCTCGACGCTCGCCGGGTTCGTAGAGCCGGGCGAGACGATGGAGGACGCCGTACGCCGTGAGGTGCGGGAGGAGACCGGCGTCGTGGTCGGCGAGGTGACCTACTTCGGCAGCCAGCCGTGGCCGCTGCCCGCGAGCCTGATGGTGGGATTCGTGGCCCGGGCCACGATGACCGAGATCGACGTCGACGGCTCGGAGATCGAGGAGGCGCAGTGGTTCACCCGCGAGGAGATGCGCACCGAGGCCGAGTCGGGTCGGCTGGTGCTCCCCGGCGGCGTCTCGATCTCCCGCTCCCTGATCGAGAGCTGGTACGGCGGGTCGCTGCCCGGCCAGTGGTGAGGAGCGGGGGCTTGCTCAGAGGCTGGCGAGCTTGCTCTTCACCTGGGCCAGGGACGGGTTGGTGTGGGCGGTGCCGTCGCTGAAGACCAGCGTCGGGACCGTCTGGTTGCCGTTGTTCGCCGACATCACGATCTCGACGGCGGCCGGGTCCTGCTCGATGTCGACCACGTCGTAGGCGATGCCCTCGCGGTCCAGCTGGCTCTTCAGCCGGTGGCAGTAGCCGCACCACGGGGTGGTGTACATCGTGAAGCTGGCCTTCGTCTCCACAGTGGTGGACTCCTGGGTCACTGAGTGTCCTCTCTCGCGTCTAGGCTCGACCCCGGTCCAACACCACGAAGGCGGAGAACATTTCCGATGGATGCCGATGAGCTGCTGAGCGCGCTCGATCCGGAGCAGCGCGAGGTCGCCGTGGCGCTGCGCGGGCCCGTCCGCGTGCTGGCCGGGGCCGGCACCGGCAAGACCCGGGCGATCACCCACCGGATCGCCTACGGCGTCGCCACGGGCGTCTACAACCCGACCGAGGTGCTCGCGGTCACCTTCACGACGCGTGCGGCCGGCGAGATGCGCACCCGACTGCGGGCGATGGGGGCCGGGGCCGTCCAGGCGCGCACGTTCCACTCCGCCGCCCTGCGCCAGGTGCGCTACTTCTGGCCCAAGGTCTACGGCGGCCAGCCCCCGGAGCTGACCGCCTCCAAGATCCCGATCGTGGCGGGCGCGGCGCGGCTCAACCGGGTCGACGTCAGCCAGGCGACGCTGCGCGACCTGGCCAGCGAGATCGAGTGGTCCAAGGTCAGCAACGTGCGCCCCGACGACTACGAGAGGATCGCCCCCGGCCGCGGCCGTGAGGTCAGCGGCGTCGACCCGGCGACGGTGGCGCACGTCTTCGGCAGCTACGAGGAGCTCAAGCGCGACCAGGGCCGGATGGACATGGAGGACGTCCTCCTCATCGGCGCCGCGCTGCTGAGCGAGGACGAGCGCGTCGCCGCCGAGGTACGCCGGCAGTACAGGTGGTTCACGGTCGACGAGTTCCAAGACGTCAGCCCGATCCAGTCCGCGCTGCTCGACCTCTGGCTCGGCGGCCGCGCCGAGCTCTGCGTGGTAGGCGACCCGGCCCAGACGATCTACTCCTTCGCCGGGGCCCGGGCGAGCTACCTCACCGAGTTCCCGGCCAAGTTCGCCGGCACCACCAACGTCGAGCTGGTGCGCAACTACCGCTCGACCCCCCAGGTCGTCGAGGCCGCCAACGCCCTGCTCAAGGGGTCGGGCACCAGCAGCGTGCAGCTCCGGTCCCAACGCGACCCGGGCCCCGAGCTCACCTGGCGCGAGGCCACCGACGAGGTGGCCGAGGCGGAGGCCGTGGCGGAGGAGGTCAGCCGGCTGCGGGGGCTGGGGGTGCCGCTCAGCGAGATGGCGGTGCTGATCCGGATCAACGCCCAGTCGGAGACCTTCGAGGAGGCGCTCACCGCCCGCGGCCTGGCCTACGTGGTCCGTGGCGCGGCCCGGTTCTTCGAGCGCCAGGAGGTGCGCCAGGCGCTGGCGCTGATGCGCGGCCAGCTCCGGGCGGGCGGCGAGGAGACCGACGAGCTGGTCGACCAGGTGCGCGCCGTGCTCACCGGGATGGGCTGGTCGACCGAGGCCCCCACGGTGCGAGGCCAGGCCCGCGACCGCTGGGAGTCGCTGCAGGCGCTGGTCTCCCAGGCCGGCGTGCACGCGACCACCGAGACGGCGGCCGAGCGGGTGCCGACGCTGGCCGGCTTCGTCGCCGAGCTCGACCGCCGGGCCCACGAGCAGCACGCCCCCGTCGCCGAGGGCGTGACCCTGGCGACCCTGCACGCCGCCAAGGGCCTGGAGTGGGACGCGGTGTTCCTCTGCGGGATGCAGGAGGGGTCCATGCCGATCACCTACGCCGACACCCCGGCCGCGGTCGAGGAGGAGCGCCGGCTGCTCTACGTCGGCGTGACCCGGGCGCGGTTGCACCTGTGGGTGTCCTGGTCGCTCGCCCGCAACCCCGGCGGGCAGGCCCGGCGCCGGCCGTCCCGGTTCCTCGCCGGGCTGCGGCCCGCGTCCGCGACCGACCGGGCCGAGGGCACCGGCCCGGTGCCGGGCTCGCGCCACCGCGGCAAGAAGGCGGCGGCGTGCAAGCAGTGCCAGCGTCCGCTCGCGAGCTCGCGCGAGCGCAACCGCGGCTACTGCGAGGACTGCCCGGTGCCCTACGACGAGGAGCTGTTCGAGCTGTTGAAGTCCTGGCGCACCGAGCAGGCCGCCGCCCAGAGCATCCCCGCGTTCGTGGTGTTCTCCGACGCCACGCTCGAGGCGCTCGCGGAGGTGAAGCCGACCGACCGTCGGGGGCTGCAGTCGATCAACGGCATCGGCAAGAGCAAGCTCGACAAGTACGCCGACGAGCTGCTCGAGATCCTCGCCTGAGGGGACGCGCGAGACCGGCGAGCTCCGGTCATGTACAGGTGCGATCTGGTCTTTTCAAGAAATCTCCAATAAATCATTTGCGCGCCCGATCCGGGGCGGCGTAGCGTCACACGAGTTCCGCGGGCCAACCGGCCCGGCCCACACGCGAAGGAGGTGCGACATGAAGCTCGACATCGAGAACACCCCGACTGCTCTGCGGTCGGCCTTCGTCGCGCCCACCCTCGGTGGTTCCGTGGCCGGAGTCTGCCCGCAGACCGGTTTCTGCCGCACGGCCGATGCCCACACCCAGGTTCCGTCCTGGATCGCCGGCAACGCCCCCATGGCCACGGGTTACCGCTCCTGGAGTCCACTGATCACCTGAGCCCACACGCTCACACGTCAGCTGCCTCCAGGCCGCGGAACCCCACCGGGATCCGCGGCCTTTGTGTTTCCCCAGAACCCAGTCGACAACTTTCGAAGCAGAACACATCACGAGGAGGTGACCCGGATGCGCACCAGCGCTGTCCACCAGGAGGGCATCGACGAGTCGGAGCTGCCGTGTCGGAGCGAGAACCCGGAGCTGTACTTCGCGGAGTCGCCCAGCGACGTCGAGCTCGCGAAGGCCCTGTGCCAGGGCTGTCCGGTCCGGGTCGAGTGCCTGGCCGGGGCTCTCGAGCGGCGCGAGCCGTGGGGCGTGTGGGGTGGTGAGCTGTTCCTCTCCGGAGCGGTGATCCCCCGCAAGCGTCCGCGGGGCAGGCCCAGAAAAGATCCGGGCCAGGCCGCGGCCCTCGCCGTACCCGTCCCTTCCCCTCGCGCCGCCGTGACGGCTGCCTGAGGGGGGAGACGACGCCCGTGACCATCACCCACACCCCAAGAACCCACACCCCAAGAACGGAGTACGACGATGAGCTACACCTCATTCGACCTCGCTCGCGCCCAGCAGGACGCGTTCATGGTCGAGGCCGAGGAGAGTCGTCGCGCCGGGCAGGCCGCCGCCGCACGTCGGTGGCAGCGCAGGTCCGAGCGGTTGGCGCACAAGGCCGAGCGGGTCTCCCGCAAGGCCGAGCGCGCCGCCAGCCGGGCGCGCCTTGCAGTCGCCCGCGCGATCTGACCACCCTCGACCGCCACCAGCCCTGAGCCCCGGGAGTTCGCTCCCGGGGCTCAGCCGACGAAGCCGGGGAACGACTCCTCGAGCACCGCGCGGAACGGCACCCGCGCCTCGAGCTGGCTGAGCACGCCGATCCCGCCCGAGAAGGTCCGGTGGATCAGCAGGTACGCCGGAGGCAGGTTCAGCCGCAGCATCGCGGCGTAGGCGTCGCTGCGGGGGTCGTTGATCCGCTTGAACTGCTCCTGCATCCATTCCCGTGAGAACTGGAACTCCTCGACGCTGGCCGGCTCGATGAACGGGCCGAGGTAGGAGCGCAGCTGGTCGGCGTCGATCTTGATCCGCTCCCGGATGAACCCCTCGTCGCGCAGGGCGGTCACCAGCTGCTCGTAGTCCTCCATGGTCGCGATCCGGATCAGCGCGCCCAGCGAGCGGGGCAGCTCGCGGTCCGGCAGCCGGGCCACGGCCCCGAAGTCGAGGACGCCGAGCCGGCCGGGCGAGCCGTCGGCGTTGGGCAGCAGCCGGAAGTTCCCCGGGTGCGGGTCGGCGTGCAGCATCCCGGTGCGGCTGGGCGCGCCGAACATGAACCGCAGGAAGCGGTAGCCGTAGTGGTCGCGCTCCTCCTGCGTCCCCTCGCGGATGACGTGCGCCAGCGAGTCCGAGCTCTCCATCCACTCGGTGACCAGCACCGTGCCCGCTGCCGCGACGACGTCGGGGATGAAGACGTCGGGATCGTCGCGGTACTCCGCGGCGAATACCCGCTGGGCCTCCGCCTCGAGCTGGTAGTCGAGCTCCTCGACGGTGCGCACCTGCAGCTCGGCGATCAGCGGCTTGATGTCCATGCCCGGCACCAGCGGGCCGAGGCCCCGGGCCACGCGGGCGAGCTGGCGCAGGTCGGCGGTCAGGGCCTCGGCGGCACCGGGGTACTGCACCTTGACTGCGACCTGGCGGCCGTCGTGCCATCGTCCCTTGTGCACCTGGCCGATGGAGGCCGCGGCGGCCGGGACCGGGTCCAGCTCGACGAGTCTGTCCTTCCAGTCCGCACCGAGCTCACGGGCGAGAATCTGGCGCACGGTGATGGTGGGCATCGGGGGAGCGGAGTCCTGCAGCTTGGTGAGTTGCTCGCGGTAGGGCGCGGCCAGCTCGTCGGGCAGCGCCGCCTCGAAGATCGACATCGCCTGCCCGAACTTCATCGCCCCGCCCTTGAGCTCGCCCAGCGTGCGGAACAGCTGCTCGGCGGTGCGTTGCTGGACATCGCTGAGCACCGACTCGGCCGAGGCACCGCCGATCCGCTTGCCCAGGCCCCAGGCGGTGCGCCCGGCGTACCCCAGCGGCAGCGCCGCGAGCCTCGCGGTGCGCGCGACGGTCTTGCGGGGGAGATCGCTCACGCGGGGCCCCGCGTCGAGATGCCGGTCATGTACCCATGGTGCCCGACGGTTGGTTGAGACCTCACCAACAACATCCGCAGCGCGGGTGCAAGGTCCAGTCCTCCTCGCGGCGGTGCGTTGGAGTGGGACTGAGCACGACGGTCCGCGCCCACGTGGAGGGCTCGCGGCCGCGGAGGTGGGCGACCACGTCCCGGGCCGCCCAAGACACGGCGAGCGAGGCCAGCGCCGGGTCCAGGTCGGGCACGCCGTCGGCCCTCGGGCGGGCGGTGGCCCGGACGTAGCGCGCGGTCACCACGACGTGGTCGGGGTCGCGCACGCTCAGGTGGGCGTCGAGACAGCGCAGGCAGGGCGTGGTGCCCGGCACCACGAACGGCCCGAGGACCGCGCCCCCGTCGACCAGGCGTACGACGAGATGGGTGGTCCGGCCGCGCACGAGCGGGTCGAGCCGGCTCCGGTCCAGCTCGCCCTCGCTGAGCACGACGACCACGTCGGCCGTCTCGACGGACGAGGTGACCTGGACACCTGACGGGCCGAGCAGGTCCGCGAGGTCAGGGACGGCGGTCCCCAGACCGCCGAGCACGGCCACCGTCCGCCGGGGCGGCTTCATGGCCTCCCACACCACCAGCCCGTGCCGGTCGAGGTGGCCGACCACCGTCGCCGAGGCCGGGTCGTCCTCGGTGGGCGCGCGGTGCTCGAGCAGCATCGTGATCGCGGCCTCGACGCTCTCGGTGCGGGGGAGCAGCACCCGGCGCCCGTCGTACAGCCCGACCTGGACCTGGTCGAGCCCACGACGGACCACGCGCAGGCCGGGAGCCAGGTGCGGGCCCAGATGGGGGCCCAGGTGCGGGCCCAGATGTGGGCCCAGATGTGGGGCAGTCATCCCCCGGACGCTAGGTCGGCACGATCCGGGACGGAAACGGCCATCCACAAGGGCGCCGGAACGACGACGGCGGGACCCCTCCGAAGAGGGATCCCGCCGTGTACGTCGGCTGGTGAGCCTGGTGGTGCTGGATCAGGCCTTGCCGAGGATGCGGTTCAGGTTGGTGCCGCAGACCGGGCAGACGGCCTTGGCCATCCGGGTGCCCTTGTCGTTGACCCTGACCTCGCCGCTGGCCTCGCGCTTCTCCTTGCACTTCACGCAGTAGAACTCGCCGCTCCAGGTTTCCGCCATGACGGCCTCCT
>JAOPYC010000078.1 GCA_025964795.1 Marmoricola sp. | reverse complement strand
CAGCACCACGTCGGCGCCGGAGATCTGCGCCGCCTGCCGCGGCGGCAGGTCCAGGTCGTGCGGCTCCACGCCGGGCTGGGTCAGGTTGGTCACGTCCGCGTGGTCGCCGACGATGCGCTGGGCGACGTACTGCAGGGGGTAGAACGACGCCACCACCTGGGGCTTGCCGCTGTCGCCGGACGACGCGCACCCGGTCAGGGCACCCACCGACAGCGTGAGCGCCACGGACAGGGAGAGGAGTCGACGAGCCGTCATGACAACGATTGTCAGTTGAAATGAGAACCATTGTCAAATAGGGTCGGGTCGTGCTGGTCGTGAACAGGTTCCGGGTCCCCGAGGAGTCCACCGCGGAGTTCCGCGTCGACCTCGAGGCGGCCCTGACCGTGCTCGCGCAGCAGAAGGGGTACGACGACGGCCGGCTCGGCCGCAACGTCGACGACCCGACCCTGTGGACCATGGTCACCCGCTGGCGCGACGTCGGCAGCTATCGCCGGGCCCTGTCGACGTACGACGTGAAGCTGGGTGCCGTGCAGCTGCTCAGCAGGGCCATCGACGAGCCCTCGGCGTACGAGGCGCTCGACGACCTCAACGAGTCCTTCCCGCGCGAGCTCGGCTGACCGGCGCTCGCTAGGGTGGGACCTTCGCCCACCGCAGCCAGCGGCCGGGTACGCATCCAGCCCAGGAGCTCCATCGTGGCCAAGCCGCCGCCGTCCGCCGTCGACCACGTCGTCTCCCTCGCCAAGCGGCGGGGTTTCGTCTACCCCTGTGGGGAGATCTACGGCGGCACCAAGTCCGCGTGGGACTACGGCCCCCTCGGCGTCGAGCTCAAGGAGAACATCAAGCGTCAGTGGTGGCGCTCGATGGTGCAGTCGCGCGACGACATCGTCGGCCTCGACTCCAGCGTGATCCTGCCGCGCAAGACCTGGGAGGCCTCGGGTCACGTCGCGACGTTCACCGACCCGCTGACCGAGTGCCAGTCCTGTCACAAGCGCTTCCGTGCCGACCACCTGCAGGAGGAGTACGCCGAGAAGAAGGGCCTCGACGACCCCGACGAGGTCGACCTCAAGACGCTGGCCTGCCCCAACTGCGGCACCCGCGGCGCCTGGACCGAGCCGCGCCAGTTCTCCGGGCTGCTGAAGACCTACCTCGGTGTCACAGAGGACGAGTCCGGCCTCCACTACCTGCGCCCCGAGACGGCGCAGGGCTTCTTCATCAACGTCGCGAACGTCGTGACCTCGAGCCGTCAGCAGCCGCCGTTCGGCATCGGCCAGATCGGCAAGAGCTTCCGCAACGAGATCACGCCGGGCAACTTCATCTTCCGTACGCGCGAGTTCGAGCAGATGGAGATGGAGTTCTTCGTCAAGCCGGGCGAGGACGAGGAGTGGCACCAGTACTGGATCGACGAGCGCACCCGCTGGTACACCGACCTCGGCATCGACCCGGACAACCTGCGTCACTACGAGCACGCGCAGGAGAAGCTGAGCCACTACTCCAAGCGCACCGTCGACATCGAGTACCGCTTCAACTTCGCGGGCTCCGAGTGGGGTGAGCTCGAGGGCATCGCCAACCGCACCGACTTCGACCTGAAGACCCACTCCGAGCACTCCGGCCAGGACCTGTCCTACTTCGACCAGGCCAGCAACGAGCGCTACTTCCCCTACGTGATCGAGCCGGCAGCCGGCCTGAGCCGCAGCCTGATGACGTTCCTGGTCGACGCCTGGACCGAGGACGAGGCCCCCAACACCAAGGGCGGCGTCGACAAGCGCACGGTGCTCAAGCTCGACCCGCGACTGGCCCCGGTGAAGGTGGCGGTGCTGCCGCTGAGCCGCAACGAGGCGCTCACGCCGAAGGCCAAGGCGCTGGCCGCCGAGCTGCGCGGCTCCTGGAACGTCGAGTTCGACGACTCCGGTGCGATCGGTCGCCGCTACCGCAGGCAGGACGAGATCGGCACGCCGTACTGCGTCACCGTCGACTTCGACACCCTCGACGACGGCGCGGTCACCGTCCGGGAGCGCGACTCGATGGTGCAGGAGCGCATCTCGCTGGAGGGTCTGCGGATCTGGTTCGCGGAGCGCCTGGTCGGTTGCTGAGCGCTTCGGGACCCACGGCGCCGGATCCGCGAATGCCCCCGATCGGGTCACCAGGGGGGCACAATGTGCCGGTGACAACACCGCGTCGTGCCCGGACGACCCTCATCGCCGCCCTGCTCGCGCCCGCCCTGCTGCTGGCGGCCTGCGGCGAGGGCAGCCAGGCGAAGCCGACCGCGAAGCCGTCGCTCGAGCTGCCCACCGGGGACGTCAAGGTGCCCGACGGTGTCACGCTCACCAAGGCCGGCACCGAGTTGAAGTTCGGGCAGCAGGCCCTGGTCGCCTACACGCCCAACCCCAAGCGCAACTCGGCCCTGTCGATCACCGTCCAGACCGTGCAGAAGGGCAAGATCGCCGACTTCGCCGCCTACCAGCTCGGCGCCACCGCGAACACGACGCCCTACTACGCCAAGGTCAAGATCGTGAACATCGGCACCGGCGACCTCAGCCGCCTCGGGGTCCCGGTCTACGCCGTCGACGGCCGGAACCAGCTGATCCCGCCGGCCTCGTTCGACAACGCCTTCACGAAGTGCCCGTCGACGCCGTTCCCGGAGGGGTTCGCCGCAGGCAAGACCTACCAGGCCTGCCTCGTCTTCTTCGTGCCCGCCCCCGGGGCGCTGGTGCAGATGAGCTACCGCCCGCTGCAGGCCTTCGAGCCGATCACCTGGCAGGGGACGATCCTGCCGCCGGCCCAGAAGGCGAAGAAGGCGAAGCAGCCGAAGAAGAAGGCGAAGAAGGGCCAGTCCTGAGCACCCTCACCTCCCTCCCCACGAGCCTGCGGCTCGGCTCCCTCGAGGTCGCCACCCCGGTGGTGCTGGCCCCGATGGCGGGCATCACCAACGCGGCCTACCGGCGTCTGTGCAGCGAGCAGGGGGCGGGCCTCTACGTCTGCGAGATGATCACCAGCCGCGGCCTGGTGGAGGGCGACGCGACCACCCGGAAGATGCTCGTCTTCGACGAGCAGGAGACGGTGCGCTCGGTCCAGCTCTACGGCACCGACCCGGTGTACGTCGGCCGGGCCACCGAGATCCTCTGCACGGAGTACGGCGTGGCCCACGTCGACCTCAACTTCGGCTGCCCGGTGCCCAAGGTGACCCGCAAGGGCGGCGGCGCCGCGCTGCCGTGGAAACGGACGCTGCTCGGCGAGATCCTGCAGGCGGCCGTCAGGGCGGGGGCGCGCCACGACGTGCCGGTCACGATGAAGACCCGCAAGGGCATCGACGACGACCACCTCACCTACCTCGACGCGGGCCGGATCGCCC
Organism: Marmoricola sp.; assembly: GCA_025964795.1. Taxonomy (GTDB): domain Bacteria; phylum Actinomycetota; class Actinomycetes; order Propionibacteriales; family Nocardioidaceae; genus Marmoricola. The sequence continues at coordinate 7,969 of JAOPYC010000078.1, read as the reverse complement.
AGGAGTCCGGGGCCGCGGCGATCGCGCTGCACGGGCGTACGGCGATCCAGAGCTATTCCGGCACCGCCGACTGGGACGCGATCGCCCGGTTGGTCGAGTCGGTCGACATCCCCGTGCTCGGCAACGGCGACATCTGGGAGGCCTCGGACGCCGTCCGGATGGTCGAGCAGACCGGCGCCGCGGGGGTGGTCGTCGGCCGCGGTTGCCTGGGCCGGCCGTGGCTGTTCCGCGACCTGGCCGACGCGTTCGCGCAGGACCCGTCCGCGCACCCGGCCCGGGAGCTGCCCCGGCTGGGGGAGGTGGCCACGATGATGCGCCGGCACGCCGAGCTGCTCTGCCAGCACATGGGCGAGGAGCGCGGCTGCAAGGAGTTCCGCAAGCACGTGTCGTGGTACCTCAAGGGGTTCCCCGTGGGCGGCGACCTGCGCCGCGAGCTGGCGCTGGTGAACACGCTCGCCGAGCTCGACGCCCACCTCGTCCACCTCGACGCCGAGGCGGAGTTCCCCGTCTCCGCGCTCGGGGCGCCGCGCGGTCGGCAGGGCAGTCCGCGCAACCGGGTGGCCCTCCCGGAGGGGTGGCTCGACGACACCGACGGCACCGGTTCCGTCGTCCGCGAGGACGCCTCGGAGACGACCGGAGGGTGAGCCCGACCCGCCGGTAGTTGATCGACCTGGGCGACACGGGTGGCGCAAGTCACGCACAGGGTGTGACGCACGCATTGGCCCGCAGGTGGGGTTCCGTGTTTGGATCGTTCGGTTCCCCTGCAACCGACGTTAGGAATCACCGTGCCCCGAGGCCGTCACAGCCTTGAGACATCGAAGCCAGGTCCGCGTCGTATCGCCCTGCTGGCCGCGCCCGTGGCCACCGTGCTGGCGGTCGGCGTCGGTGTCGCGACCAGCGGCGCCACCCTCCCCAGTGCGAGCCCTGCCGCCTCGGGGAAACTGGCCTCGGCCGCGAAGCCGCTCACCCACGCCTCCCTGGCCGACGCCCGACTCAACAACGGCCGCACCCTCGGGGTGTCCCGCTCGAGCGAGCGGGTGCGGTTCGTCGCCCCCGTGCCAAAGGTGACCGGCAAGCTGTGGACCACCTCGGACCTGAACCTCCGCCTCGAGCCGCAGGAGAAGGCCCGGGTCGCCGGCCTGGTCGACGCCGGCAAGCAGGTGGGGGTCACCGGCCGCCGCCAGGGTGCCTACGCCCAGGTCGTCGTCGACAAGGCCGCCCGCTGGGTGACCGCGGACTACCTCAGCAAGGACAAGAGCCCGGCGGCGATGGGCCTCAGCGACCAGCCCTGCCCCGACGGCTCCTCCATCGAGTCCGCCCTGCAGCCCGCGTCGGTGAAGGTCTACCGCGCGGTGTGCGCCGCGTTCCCCGAGCTCACGACGTACGGCGGCCAGGACGGCCACGGCGAGCACGTCAACGGCGAGGCCATCGACTTCATGGTGCCCAGCTCGTCGGTCGGCCAGCGGGTCGCGGACTTCGTCTACGCGCACCACGCCGAGCTCGACCTGTTCGACATCATCTGGTCGCAGCACATCTGGACGATCCAGCGTGCCGGCGAGGGCTTCCGCTCGATGTCCGACCGCGGTTCGGCCACGGCCAACCACTACGACCACGTGCACATCAAGATCAACTGACCTGACGGCGCGGCCTCGGCTCAGAGGCCGAGGTTGCCCGCGTGCAGCGCCTTCACCGCGGGCTCGTCCCCGGTGAACTGCAGGCCGGTGTGCTGCTCGCGACCGAACAGGAACAGCGCCAGCTCGGCCGGGGGCCCGCTCACCACGGCCGGGTCCGCCCCCTTGCGCAGCACCGCCGAACGCTCGCGGTCGGCGGCCGGCCAGCGGATCTCGACCGGGACGCCGGCCGACCGGACCAGCCCCTTGCCGGCCATCGCCACGGCCTTCCAGAGGGCCTTCTGCTCACGCTCGGTGAGCTCGCGCGCGGTCCAGCCGCCGGCGGCCCGACGGATGTCCTCGTGGTGCACGAAGTACTCCAGCGTGTTCACCGCCCGGTCGAGCGGCGGGATCGCGAACGGCGACCACTTCGGCGGACCGCTGCGCACCCGCTCGACCAGCGAGGTGAAGTCGTGCCCGGACAGGCGGCGGGAGGAACGATCGGTGAGCCGCTCCAGCGGCGGCACCAGGATCCCCGGCGCGCCGAGCGGGTCCCGCTCGCGCACGAGCAGGTGGATCACCAGGTCCTTCACGGTCCAGTCACCGCACAGGGTGGGCGCCTGCTCCCCGGCCTCGAGGGCGGTGTTGCACAGGGCTGCGCGCTCAGTGCGCGACATCGGCTCCATGCGGACGATCCTAGGGGGCTGCTGGCTGCTGGTGCCCGGCGGCGAGAAGGAATGTCGGGTGCGGAATGTCCGAGGGTGCGCATACGGTTGCACCCGTTGTGTCGACCTCACCTGAACAGCCGCTCCCGTGAGCCGCGCAGAGCGCGCCTCCACCCTGCTCGGCGGCTTTCGCGTGCTCGGGGTCGCCATCCGCCACGAACCGTGGATCTTCGCCCTGTCCACGCTCGGCAGCGTGCTGTTCGGCGCCCTGACGGTGGCCGACGCCTGGGTGCTCGGCTGGTCCACCGACCACGTGGTGCTGCCGGCCTTCAAGAGCGGGGCCACCACCACCGGTGGCCTGGTCGCGATCCTCGCGCTGTTCCTGGGGGTGGCGATCCTGCGCGCCGTGGGCATCGTCGCGCGACGCCTGGGCGCCGGGATTATGCAGTACCGGATGCAGGCGACCTACCGTCGCGAGGTCACCCGGCAATACCTCACGCTGCCGATGTCGTGGCACCAGCGCCACCCGACCGGCGAGCTCCTGTCCAACGCCAACTCCGACGTCGAGGCGGCCTGGGCCCCCATCGCGCCGCTGCCGATGGCGGTGGGGACGCTGGCGATGATGGTCATCGCGATCGTGCAGATGCTGTTCACCGACCTCACCATGGCCGCCGTGGGGCTGCTGGTGTTCCCCCTGGTGATGGTGGTCAACGTCGTCTTCCAACGGATGTCCTCGCCGATCTTCACCCGCATCCAGGCCCTGCGCGCCGAGCTCAGCGAGATCGCCCACGAGTCCTTCGACGGCGCCATGGTCGTCAAGACCCTGGGTCGTGAGACCGAGGAGACCGACCGGTTCGCCGCCAAGGCCCGGGTCCTGCGAGACGAGGGCATCCGCGCCGGCCGCATCCGCGCCGCCTTCGACCCGTTCCTGGAGAGCCTGCCCAACCTCGGGGTGCTGGCCGTCCTGGGGGTGGGCGTGCTGCGGGTGCGCTCGGGTGCCGCCGACCCCGGTGACGTGGTCACGGTGGCCTACCTGCTGACGATCGTGGCCTTCCCGATCCGCTCGATCGGCTGGCTGCTCGGGGAGTTCCCGCGGTCCGTCGTGGGGTTCACCCGTGTCAGCCGGGTGCTGGACACGGTCAGCGACACGACCTACGGCGACGCCCGGCTGGCCCGCGCCCCGCGCGGCGTCGCGCTCGAGGTCGACGACCTGCACTACACCTACGAGGAGGGGCAGGTGCTGCTCGACGGGGTGAGCTTCAGCGTCGAGCCCGGCCGCACGGTGGCGGTGGTCGGCGCCACGGCGTCGGGCAAGAGCACGCTGACCTCCCTGGTCACCCGGCTCGTCGACCCGCAGTCGGGCGCGATCCGGGTCGACGGCGAGGATCTCCGTGACCTGGCGCCGGGCCAGCTCGCGGCCAACGTGTCGCTGGTGCCGCAGAGCGCGTTCCTCTTCGACGACAGCGTGCGCGGCAACGTGACGCTGGGCGACGACCTGCCCGACGACGAGGTCTGGGAGGCGCTGCGCACCGCCCAGGCCGACGGCTTCGTGGCCGCTCTCCCGCACGGCCTCGACAGCCAGCTGGGGGAGCGCGGCACGACCCTCTCCGGCGGACAGCGCCAGCGGCTCTCGCTCGCGCGGGCGCTGGTGCACGCACCCCGGCTGCTCGTCCTGGACGACGCCACGTCGGCCGTCGACCCGGAGGTGGAGGCCCGCATCCTCGCCGCGATGCGGCGCCGGGGTGGCGACTCGACCCTGCTGGTGATCGCCTACCGCAAGGCGACGATCGCGCTGGCCGACGAGGTGCTCTTCCTCGACCACGGCCGGATCGCCGACCGCGGCACCCACCAGGAGCTCCTCGAGCGCTGCCCGGCGTACGCCCACCTGGTCAACGCCTACGAGACCGAGGTGGCACCGCAATGACCGTCAACCTCTCACCCGAGACCGAGAAGATCACCGCCGCGGGCACCAGCGTCGACAGCGGCGAGGAGATCTCCGCGCGCGAGACGCTGCGCCGCGGGCTGGCGTTCTCCCCTGAGCTGTCGGAGGGCTTCGGCTGGACGATCCTGCTGGCCGTCATCGGCACCGGCGGTCGGCTCGTCGTACCGATCTCCGTGCAGCAGACCCTCGACAAGGGCATCAACGGGCCCAACGGGGTCGACCTCTCCTTCGTCACCGCGATGGCGATCGTGGCCGCGTTCGCGATCCTGGCGACCGGGCTCTCGTCGTACTTCATGACGGTGCGGCTGTTCACCGCCTCCGAGCGTGGCCTGGCGACCCTGCGGATCAAGGCGTTCCGGCACGTGCACGACCTGCCGCTGCTCACCCAGAACACCGAGCACCGCGGGGCGCTGGTCTCCCGGGTCACCAGCGACGTCGACCAGGTCTCGCAGTTCCTCGTCTTCGGTGGCGTGTTCGGCATCATCAGCGTCGGACAGGTGCTGCTCGCGACCGTGGTGATGCTGTTCTACTCCTGGCAGCTCACCATCCTGGTCTGGGTCTGCTTCCTGCCGCTGTTCTTGTCGCTGAACTACTTCCAGCGTCGGCTGTCGGCGGCCTACGGCGTCGTACGCCGCTCCGTGGGCGCGATGCTCTCCGCCATCTCCGAGCCGGTCGTCGGCGCGGTCACGGTGCGCACCTACGCGATCGAGAAGCGCACCCAGGACCGCATCGACGAGGCGATCCTGGCCAACCAGCTGGCCTCGACCAAGGCGCAGGGGCTCACCGCGTTCTCGTTCAGCCTCGGCGGCGTCTCTGCGGGCCTGGCCAACGCGGGCGTCCTCATCCTCGGCATCTGGCTCGGCCTCGACGGGCACATCACCTCCGGCGAGGTGATCGGCTTCGCGTTCCTGGTGACGCTGTTCGTCGGCCCCGTGCAGATGGGCACCCAGGTGCTCACCGACGCCCAGAACGCGATCGCCGGCTGGCGCCGGGTGATCGGCATCCTGGAGACCCCGGCCGACCTCGACGACCCCGGCCCGAGCGGGCAGTCGCTGCCCCGCGGGGCCATGGACGTGGCGTTCGAGGACGTCTCCTTCGGCTACCCCGGCGGACCGCTGGTGCTGCGCGAGGTGACCGAGCACATCGAGTCCGGCAGCCGGGTCGCGGTCGTCGGCGAGACGGGCTCGGGCAAGACGACCTTCGCCAAGCTGCTCACCCGGCTGATGGACCCGACCTCGGGCGCCGTCCTGCTCGACGGCGTCGACATCCGGCAGGTGGAGTTCGCGTCGCTGCGGCGCCGCGTGGTGCTCGTCCCGCAGGAGGGGTTCCTGTTCGACTCCACCCTGCTCGACAACGTCCGCTACGGCGACCTGGACGCCTCCCGCGAGCGGGTGCTGGCCGCGGCGGCGGAGCTCGGGCTGGGTGACTGGCTGGGTGGGCTGCCCCGGGGCCTGGACACCCGCGTCGGCCAGCGTGGTGAGGCGCTCTCGGCCGGTGAGCGGCAGCTGGTGGCGCTCCTGCGCGCGCACCTCGCCGATCCCGACCTGCTCGTGCTCGACGAGGCCACCAGTGCGGTCGACCCGGCGCTGGAGATGCGCATCGGCCGGGCCCTGGAGCGGCTGATGAGCGGCCGGACGTCGGTGACCATCGCGCACCGGCTCTCCACCGCGGAGAACGCCGACGAGGTGATCGTGTTCAGCAAGGGCCGTGTGGTCCAGCGAGGGTCGCACGCGGACCTCGTCGAGCAGCCGATGCCCGACGGCGAGCGCGGTGTCTACGCCCTGCTGCACGACTCCTGGGTGGCCCAGCAGTCCCGCTGACCGCCCGTCGCGGATACTGGGCGGGTGAGTGAAGCAGCCATGGACGCAGGCCTCGATCCGGCCATCGCCGAACGTCTCAAGCGCAACGACCAGGGGCTGGTCCCCGCGGTGGTGCAGCAGCACGACACCGGCGTGGTGCTGATGCTCGGCTGGATGGACGACGAGGCGCTGCACCGCACCCTCACCACGGGCCGGGGCACCTACTGGAGCCGGTCGCGGGGGGAGTACTGGGTCAAGGGGGACACCTCCGGCTACGTCCAGAAGGTGGTCGAGGTGCGCCTGGACTGCGACGGCGACACGATCCTGCTCAATGTCGACCAGACCGGCCCGGCCTGCCACACGGGTGCCGACACCTGCTTCGACCGGGACGTCCTGCTGGCCGGCCGGCACGATGCCTGACCCGTCCGTGCCTGACCCGTCCGTGGCTCCGATCGCCCTCGCTCGCGACCGGGGCCGCAGCAGCTTCGGCCCCGTCGTACTCCTCGGGCTGGGGACGGGCGCCCTGGCCGCAGTGGCCAGCGCCAAGCCGTGGATCGGGGGCGCCTCCAAGACCGGCAACAGCGACGCCACCATGGCCACGCTGGACGCCGGCAGCCGGTTCCCGCTCGCGTCCGCGGTCAGCCTCGTGCTGCTCGCGGCCTGGGGGGTCCTGCTCGTCACCCGCGGGCGCGTCCGCCGGGTCTTCGCCTGGCTGACGGTCGTGGCCGCCGTGGCTCTGGTGGTCTGCGTGGTCGTCGCGCACTCCACGCTCCCCGACACCGCTCGCGACTCCCTCGACGACCTGCTGGGCCGTGGCTCGGCCAGCACGACGCTCAACGGCTGGTTCTGGACCACGGCGGTCTGCGCGGTGCTGGCCCTGGTTCCGGCGGTGCTCGCCACGCGCCTGGTGGGGCGGTGGCCCGAGATGGGCAGCCGGTACGACGCCCCCGGCGCCTCCGCGGCCCCGACGGAGAAGGCCAGCCTCGACCCCGACCGGGACCTGTGGCACGCCCTGGACGAGGGACGCGACCCCACGGACCCCCACCGCGCCTGACCGGCTGCCGAGCCGGGGAGCGGCTCCCGACTAAGATGTCGCCCGACGCGACCGACCCATCCCGAGGAGCTCCATGTCCGACAACCACGGCAACACCCCTGCAGCCTGGACGGCGGTCGTCGTGGCCCTCGCCGGGTTCGTGGTGGCCGGCATCGGCCTGATCGTGATGAGCTGGCCGATGTTCTGGGTCGGCGTGGCGCTGGCCCCGATCGCGCTGGTCTTCCTGGGCGTCCTGACCAAGATGGGCTACGGCACCAGCAGGCACTGACCATGGAGCCCGCCGACCCCCACCCGATCGCGACCGCGCCGTTCCCGGACCCGGGTCCGGTGGCCCCGCCCTCACGGCGCGACCGGCTCGCGGGTCCGCTGCTCACCGCGGCCGTCGTCGGCGGCGTCACCGTCGCCCTGCACCTCCGCGACCCGCACTCCGCGGGCAGCTGGGGCGAGTGCCCCTGGCTGGCCCTGACCGGCCTCTACTGCCCGGCCTGCGGTGGCCTCCGCGCGGTCAACGACCTCACCAACGGTGACGTCCTCGGTGCGGCCAGCAGCAACCTCGTGTTCGTCGTCCTGGTGCCGGTCCTGGTCCTCGGCTGGCTGCTGTGGACCCGGCGCGCCTGGACCGGCACCTTCACGGCGCCCCGCTCGCGCCACGCAGGCGCCTGGATCGCCGCCTTCGCCGTCGTCATGGTCGTCTTCGCCGTGGCCCGCAACCTGCCCTTCGGCACCTGGCTGGCGCCGTAGCTCGACCGGGCGCGGCTTCCAGCCTCCACCGTGGTTGAGGAGCGAGCGCCAGCGAGCGTCTCGAAACCGGTGCCGCGACAGCCGATCCGCGCCTCCGACGAGCTCCCGTGAGAAAGTTCGAGAAAAGTTCGGAATCCCTTGGGGTAAGGGCTTCTGAG
>JAOPYC010000060.1 GCA_025964795.1 Marmoricola sp. | reverse complement strand
TCGATCGACGGCTCGACGTACTCCTCGAGCTTCTTGCGGAAAATCACCTCGGCGCGCGCGTTCGCATCGCGACCGCCGGTGCGCATCCAGCGCTCGTAGTTCTCCGAGGAGGAGAGGAGCGGCCGGTAGAAGCAGGTGCGGAAGCGCTCCATGGTGTGGGCCGCGCCGAGGAAGTGACCGCCGTGGCCGACCTCCTGGTGGGCCCCGAACGCCATCGACTCCTCGTCGATCTCGAGCGGCGTGAACTCGGCCTGCATCATCTGCAGCAGCTCGATGTCGACGATGAACTTCTCGTAGCCCGCGACCAGGCCGCCCTCGAGCCAGCCGGCGGAGTGCATCACGAAGTTGGCGCCGGCCAGGAAGGTCGGCATCAGGGTCATCAGCGCCTCGTAGCCCGCCTGCGCGTCCGGCACCTGGGAGGAGGTCAGCGTGCCGCCGGAGCGGAACGGCAGCCCGAAGTGGCGGGCGATCTGGCCGGTGCACAGCAGGCCGACGCCGGACTCCGGGGTGCCGAAGGTCGGGGAGCCGGACTGCATGTCGATGTTGGAGAGGAACGAGCCGAACACGACCGGGCAACCGGGCCGGATGAGCTGGGCCAGCGCGATGCCGGTCAGGGCCTCGGCGATCTGCTGGACCAGCGCCGCCGGGATGGTGACCGGCGACATGGCGCCCATCAGGATGAACGGGGTGAGGACGACGGCCTGGTTGGCCTCGGCGTACTCGAACAGCGAGTCGAGCATCCGGTCGTCCCAGCGCAGCGGGGAGTTGCAGTTGATCAGCGAGATCAGTGCCGGCGTCTGCTCCATGCTGGCCCGGCCCGCCTCGCGGCCCGCGCTGCCGCCGAGCAGGATCGAGGTCAGCTCGATCGTGTCCCTGGCGTTGGGGCCGGAGACCACGTTGCCCATGAACACCTTGTCGGTGAGCGTGGCCAGCGCGTAGGTCATGTCGAGGTGGCGGCTGTCCAGCGGGGTGTCGTTGGGCTCGCAGATGACGCCGCCGGCGGTGTCCATGATCGGGAACGACTGGGCGAGCTTGGTGAAGTTCGAGAAGTCGTCCATGGTCGCGTCGCGGCGTACGGCGCCCTCGCGCACGAACGGCGGGCCGTAGACGGCGCCGAAGGCCATCATGTCGCCGCCGATGTGCAGGCTGTTGGCGGGGTTGCGCGCCTGCAGGTCGAACTCGCGCGGCGCCTTGGCGACCTGCTCGAGGATGAACTCCGGGTCGAAGAAGACCTTGTCGCCCTCCACCCGCTGGCCCGCGGCCGCGAAGACGTCGAGGGCGCGCTGGCTCATGAACTCGACCCCGAGCTCGGAGACCAGCCGGCGCCAGCCGCCGTCGAGGGTGGCCATGGCCTGCTCGGAGAGGATCTCGTAGCGCGGCATCGTGTTGCGGAACATTCGTTACTCCCTGTTGACCCGGGGTGCTTGACCGGCGCGGTCTGGAAACCTAGCCTCACCATGTGGGACTACAGTTCCACATGGTGGGAGTTACTTCTACCGACACACTGGACCGAACAACGAAGGGCGGTCAAGAGTGACCAGCACTTCGGTCATCGAGAACACCGCCGGGACCCAGGCGGGAACCCAGGGCGGCACCCAGGCGGTCGACCGCGCCGCCGCACTGCTCACCCTGGTGGTGGAGGCCGAGGTCGCCGTCACCTTCGGCGAGCTCTGCGAGACCGCCGGACTGGCTCGCTCCACCACCTCACGGCTCCTGGCGGCGCTGGAGCGCACCCGCCTGGTCGAGCGCGTCGGCGGCGGGGAGTACATCGGCGGCCCGCTGTTCGCGCTGTACGCCGCCCGGCACGACCGCAACGCCGAGCTCGCGAGGCTGGCCCGCCCCATGCTCGAGCTGATCGGCGAGCAGACCGGCGAGACCGTGCACCTCGCGGTGGCCAGCGGCGGCCGCGTCGCGCACATCGCCCAGGTCGACTCGACCTTCCTGCTCGGCGCCCGCGACTGGACCGACATCGAGGTCCCGCCGCACTGCTCGGCGCTGGGCAAGGTGCTGCTGGCCTGGGGCGTGCTCGCCGTGCCCACCGGGCCGCTCGAGCGGGTCACCGACCACACGCTGCGCACCGTGAGCGCCCTCGAGGCCGACCTCGAGCGGGCCCGAGCACGAGGTTTCGCCGTCACCCAGGACGAGCTCGAGGTGGGGCTCTCCGGCATCGCGGCTCCGGTCTTCGGACCCGAGCCGACCGTGGTGGCGACCGTGGGGATCTCTGGACCCACAGCACGACTGCAGGACAGGGTCGACCACGTCGGTCGACTCCTGATGGAACAGACGGACGCGCTGTCGGCGCTGCTCCGTCACGGCACCCGCCCGGAGGGCCAAGAAAGTGGGACGGCATGACACCTGACGAGATCCTCAAGGGGCTCTACGACGAGACCCTGGTGGGCAACGCCCCCCGGGTCCTGGAGCTCACCCATGAAGCCCTGAGCATGGACATGGAGCCGCAGAACCTGCTGTTCGACGCCCTGATCCCCTCGCTGGAGGAAGTGGGCGCCCGGTTCGAGCGCGGTGACTTCTTCGTGCCCGAGATGCTGATCGCCGGCCGCGCGATGTCCGGCTCGATGGAGGTGCTGCGGCCCCTCCTCGCCGAGACCGGCGTCGAGACCGTCGGCAAGTTCCTGATGGGCACCGTCAAGGGCGACGTCCACGACATCGGCAAGAACCTCGTCAACATCATGCTCGAGGGAGCCGGCTTCGAGGTCATCGACCTCGGCGTCCAGGTGGCCCCTGAGACGTTCATCGCGAAGATCGAGGAGCACCAACCCGACATCGTCGGCTTCTCGGCGTTCCTGACCACCACGATGCCGATGTTCAAGGCCAACATGAACGCGTTGGAGAAGGCGGGCATGCGCAACGACGTCATCGTCATGGTGGGCGGTGCCCCCGTCACCCAGGAGTACGCCGACGCGGTCGGCGCCGACGGCTACGCGGCGGACGCCTCGGGCTGCGTGCGCAAGGCCAAGGCCCTGCTCAAGGCCAAGCGCGACAAGGTGCTCGCCTGATGGCCGCTCCGATGCACGAGACCCGGCTGCGCTCGGAGACCCGCGAGGTCGTCCTCGGCCGGCAGCACCGCTTCTGCCTGATCGGCGAGCGTCTCAACCCCACGGGTCGGCGGATCTTCCAGGAGCAGATCAAGGCCGGTGACCTCTCGGCCGTCGAGCGTGACGTCAGGGCCCAGGTCGAGGGTGGCGCGGACGTGCTCGACGTGAACATGGGCGTCCCGCTGGTCGACGAGGCCGAACTGCTGGCCAAGGTCGTGACCATGGTCCAGGACCTCACCGACCTCCCGCTGTGCATCGACTCCTCGGTCGTCGAGGCGCTCGAGGCCGGGCTCTCGGCGTACAAGGGGCGGGCGCTGGTCAACTCCATCACCGCCGAGGACGAGCGGATGGAGCAGATCCTCCCCCTGGTCAAGAAGTACGACGCCGCGGTGATCGCCCTGCCCAACGACGTCGACGAGATCCCGATGGAGCCCGAGAAGCGGCTGATGCTGGTGGACAAGATCGTCCGCGTGGCGACGCAGGAGTACGGCATCGCCATCGAGGACATCGTGATCGACCCGCTGGCGATGCCCATCGGTGCCGACGTCACCAACGGCCTCGCGGCCCTCGAGACAATGCGCGGCATCCGCGACAAGCACGGGCTCAACATGACCTGCGGCTCCTCCAACGTGTCCTTCGGGATGCCCGGACGGCACGTGCTCAACGGCACCTTCCTGAGCATGGCGATGACCGCCGGCCTGACCAGCGCGATCATGGACACCCGGACGCCCGAGGTCGTCGCCATGGTCAAGGCCACCGACCTGCTGATGGGCCACGACGAGTGGGGCATGGCCTGGATCTCCCGCCACCGCGCCGCCCAGGCGGCGGCCCAGGCGGCACTCGCCTCCGCGACGACGTGACCGACCACGCCCCGCCGGTCGAGCAGTCCAGACCCCCGGTCCTGGAGGAGATGGGTCGAGAGGGCTTGATCGCGCCGCCGGGCGCCTCGACCACGCCGCATGACGGGACCGGCCGGGTGCAGCTGTCCTTCACCGTGGAGGGCGGGCAGGACCGCGAGGTCCGGGTGCCTCCAGGCGTCACCGTGTTCGACTCGGGGTCCTGGAACGGGATCGCGATCGACTCCACCTGCGGTGGCCACGGGACCTGCCACAAGTGCAAGGTCCTGGTGGAGACGCCCCTGCCGATCTCGCGGCACGACCGGCGTACCTTCTCCGAGCCTGAGCTGGCCGCCGGTTGGCGGCTGGCCTGCCTGGCCACCGCCACCCAGGACCTGAAGATCACGGTGCCGCCGCTGACCACCCGGCCCAAGGCGGCGACCGTCGGCGTCGGGCGCCAGGTGATCCTGCGGCCCGCGGTGCAGAAGCGCTACGTCGAGCTGGCCGACCCCTCGCTCTCCGACCAGCGCAGCGACGTGGTCCGGCTGACCGACGCCATCGAGGACCTCGAGCTGACCCTCGACCTGGCGGTGCTCCGGCGACTGCCGAAGGTGCTCCGTGAGGCCGACTTCAAGGTGACCGCGGTCGTGGTCGACGAGGCGCTGATCGACGTCGAGCCGGGCGACACCACCGCCCTGCGCTACGCCATCGCCTTCGACCTCGGCACGACCACCGTGGTGGCCACCCTGCTCGACCTGGGCACCGGTACGCCGGTCGCGGTGGCCTCCCGGATGAACAAGCAGCAGCCCTTCGGTGGCGACGTGATCACCCGGATCAGCGCCACGATGATGGACCCCGACGCCCTGGGCCGGCTCCAGTCGCTGGCCGCGGAGACCCTCGACGAGCTGGCCCAGGAGGTCTGTGTCGAGGGCGGCGTCGACCCCCTCAACGTCTACGAGGTGGCCATCGCCGGCAACGCCACGATGACCGCGCTCGTGCTCGGCATCGACCCCGAGCCGCTGGGCGTGGCGCCCTTCGTGATGAGCACCGCGCAGCCCCCCGTCGCGCTCGCCGAGGAGCTCGGCCTGCACCTGCACCCGCGGGCGCGGGCCGTGATGTTCCCGGCGCTGGGCGCCTACGTGGGTGGCGACATCGTGGCCGGCATGCTCGCCACCGGCATGGACCGCGACAAGCGGGTCCGGCTGTTCATCGACGTCGGCACCAACTGCGAGATCGTGCTCAGCAACGGCGACACGATCCTGTCTACCGCTGCTCCGGCCGGCCCGGCCTTCGAGGGCGGTGCCATCCGCTGTGGCATGCGCGCCGCCGAGGGCGCGATCGAGGTGGTCAAGCTCGACGCGAACGGCGACGAGGAGACCGGCGTCAGCCTCCAGGTGATCGGTGACGTCGCCCCCAAGGGCCTGTGCGGGTCGGGCCTGGTGGACGCCGTCGCCGAGATGGTCCGGGTCGGGCTGCTCGACGGCAGCGGCCGGTTCCTCCCCGAGCAGGACGCCGCCGCGAAGGCGCCCGGGCTCGCCAGCCGGTTCGCCAGGATCGGCGAGGAGCGGGTGTTCGTGCTGCACCGGCCGACGCCCGAGGCCGACGCCGCCGACACCGTCTACCTCTCCCAGCGCGATGTTCGCGAGCTCCAGTTCGGGAAGGCCGCCATCGCGACCGGCTGGACCCTGCTGCTCGAGGAGCTCGGCCTGGAGCACGCGGACATCCAGCAGGTGCTGCTGGCCGGCTCGTTCGGCTCCTACCTGTCCCCCTCGTCCGCCGTCCGCATCGGCCTGGTGCCCAAGCTGCCCGTCCTGCGGATCGTCTCCGCGGGCAACGTGGCCGGTGAAGGGGCGAAGATGGCCCTGTTGTCGCTGCGCGAGCGCGTCGGCGCCGAGGCTCTGCTGGAGGAGGTGAAGTATGTCGAGCTCTCCGACCGTCCTGACTTCAACGACAAGTTCGTCGACCAGCTCTCCTTCCCTGTCGTCGGTTGACGCGACCACCGCCCTCATCGCCTGCGGCGCCATCGCGCAGCCCGCGGCCCGGATCGTCGAGCAGCAGGGGTGGGCGGTCGACGTGCACCCGTTGCCGCCGCTGCTGCACAACCAGCCGCAGCGGATCGCCGGCGAGGTCGAGCGGCTGGCGCTGGAGCTGCGGTCGTCGTACGACACGGTGGCGATCGGGTACGCCGACTGCGGCACCTACGGCGCCCTCGACGACGTCTGCGAGCGGCTCGGGCTGCGGCGGCTGGAGGGGCTGCACTGCTACGACGTGTACGCCGGGGCCAGCCGGATCGAGACCTTCTTCGCCGACCAGCCGGGCACCTACGTGCTCACCGACTTCCTGGTGAGGTCGTTCGCCCGGTCGGTGGAGGTCGAACTCGGCCTGGACCGCTACCCCGAGCTCCGCGACGACTACTTCCGCCACTACACGCGGATGGTGTGGCTGGCCCAGGAGGAGACGCCGGAGCTGCGCGCCGCGGCCGAGGCGGCCGCCGCCCGCATCGGGCTGCCGCTCACCCTCGTCCCCACGGGCCACGGTGGCCTCCAGCGCTCCTTGGCCGACCTCCTGGGGGCCGGGGATCAAAACGGAACGAATCCGGACGCCGCGACACCGTAAATTGGCGTATCGAGGCAAACGTCCCTTACGCTTTGCCTGCCCACGCCCCTGTGGGCACCTCAAGCCATGGACGCCGAGTCCTGCCACATGGCTTGGGAAGCGACAAGCCACACCGCTCGGCAGGAGCGGGGGAACCACGCACGTAGACCGTTCCGGGGGGACGGTCTTGGGGTGAAGTCACCACGGTGACCGGGCGAACTCCAGCCCGAACCCGACAGCTAACCCCGTAGGCAGTCGGAGAAGGCTGAACGATGCCCCCTGCAATCCCCCACGCCCCGAAACCCCGCCCGCTGATCCGGTCACCCTGGTTCAGGGCTCGCATGCTGGTCCTGGTCCTGGGTCTCGCGTTGACCGTGCCGATGGCGATCCAGTCCCACCGGTCCGCGAGCGTGACCGACGCCGAGACCGCCACCGTGGCCTCCGCTACCCCGGCGCTGCCCTTCGACCTGCCGTCCACGAGCGCCCTGCGCTCGACCGGGAAGCTGGTGTTCGCGCACTACTGGCCGCCGATGGTCGTCTCCCTGGACAACGAGAACCCGAGCACCGACTACTACGCGCGCAACTACCTCACCCCCACGGGTGAGAAGGGCAAGCACAAGGCGTACGGCGGCCTGCTGCGCGACCGCCCGATACCCCGGGCGGCGATGAACGGCGCCACGGAGACGCAGTGGCGCCTCGCCGACCTGCAGACGGAGGTGCGTCAGGCGATCGCCGCCGGCATCGACGGCTTCACGCTGAACATCATGCAGCTGCCCGGCGACCCGGACTACCGCCAGGTGACCACGCTGCGCACCATGATGAAGGCCGCCGCCAGCGTCGATCCCGGCTTCAAGATCATGCCGGAGATCGACATGAGCGGAAGCCTCGTCAACAAGAGTGCGGCCCAGCTCGCCAGCTTCATCGCCGAGCTCGGTGCCTCGAAGTCGGCGTTCCACCTGCCCGACGGTCGCCTCGTCGTCTCCTCGTTCAAGGCCGAGGCGAAGACCCCCGCGTTCTGGACGAGCTTCATGAACACGATGCAGAGCGCCCACAACATGAAGGTCGCGTTCGTCCCGGTCTTCGTGGCGACCGAGCAGACCTGGGCGCCCAAGTTCAAGTCGATCTCCTACGGGATGGGCAACTGGGGCTCGCGCAACCCGAAGTGGAACGATCCCACGGGCACGTACCCCACCTCTCCGATCAGCCGCGCCAAGGCGGTCCGGGCCATGGGGATGAAGTGGATGCAGCCGGTCTCGGTACAGGACTCGCGCCCCAACACCGGGATCTACGACGAGGCCGAGAACACCACGAACCTCCGGAACACCTGGCAGATCGCCCGCAGCTCGGCCTCGGACTGGGTTCAGATCCCGACGTGGAACGACTACACCGAGAACGCGGAGATCGCGCCCTCGGTCAAGCACGGCTGGTCCCTCCTGGACATCAACGCCTACTACCTGGACTGGTTCAAGACCGGTACGGCGCCGAAGATCGTCCGGGACACGGTCTACCTGACGCACCGCACCCAGACCTACTCGGCCAAGCCCAGCTACGCCCAGACCAAGCTGATGTCCTGGCGTGGGGGAAGCCCCGCACGCAACACCGTGGAGGCCCTGTCGTTCCTCACGGCACCGGCGACGGTGAAGGTCAACGTCGGCGGCGTCGTGACCACGTGCAACGCCCCGGCGGGAGTGTCGTCCTGCATCGCGCCGCTGCGCACGGGAACGGTCAGCGTCGCGGTCAACCGCGGTTCGACCGCGGTCGCCTCGGTGACCTCGCCGAACAAGGTGGTCGCCACGCCGTACGTCCAGAACCTGGCCTACGTGGCCGCCAGCAGCCGACGCGAGGGCACCAGCTCCAACGCGGCCGCCCCGGCGGTCTCCGAGCCCGCTCCCGCTCCCGCCGCCACCCCGGCGACGTCGACGGTCTCGCTCGCCCCGACCGCGGACTCCTACGCCAACGAGGGAGCTCCGGCGAAGAACTACGGGACGACCTCGACGCTGGAGGCCCGGGGGGACGTCGGCGCGGTGTCCTACCTGCGCTTCGCCGTTCCCCAGCCGCCCAGCGGCAAGACGCTCAAGTCGGCGGTCCTGCGGTTCCACACGGCCGACGTGGGCACGGCCGGCTCGACCGAGCAGCACCCGGTCAGGCTCGCCAGTGACTCGTGGTCGGAGACCGGGGTCACCTGGAACAACCGTCCGGCGGTCACGACGACCACCCTCGGCACGGTCGCGGCGAACACCGCGCCGGGCTCCGTGGTCCGGACGACGCTGGACCCGGCCGGCCTGGCCTCGCGCGCCGGGTCGAACGCGACGCTGGCGGTCGTGGGCAGCGGGACGAACAGCCTGTGGTTCTGGTCCCGGAGCCGTCTCGGCCCGGACTACCAGCCCGCGCTCGTGCTCACCTACGGCTGAGGGTACGGCGCGGGGCCCGGTCACCCGGACCCCGCGCCCCCCTCGGTCACAGCCGGGTGAGGAGCTCCTGGCGCCAGTCCTCGGTCTGCTGGACCTGGTTGAACGTGAAGACGTGCAGGCCCTCGACGAAGGACTCGGGCTTCATCGCGACGGTGGCGCACTCCTCGAGGAACTTCTGGCCGGTCCAGCCGCCGGGGGCGGCGAGCTTGGCGAAGAAGCCGGCGTTCTTGGTCAGGAACCGGGTGGACTCGCCGACGCCGATCTTGCCGGCCATGGTCAGCAGCTTGGCCCGGTCGATCGGGCCAGGGAGGCCCAGCAGCAGCGGCTGCGTGATGCCGCGGGCGCGCATGCGCTCGACCCAGGCCTTCACGGCGCCCGCGTCGAAGGTGAGGTTGCTGACGATGTGGGTGGCGTGCCGGCGCTTGTCCCACATCGCCTGCACGGTGAGGTCGTCGTGGATCTTGGGATGGGTCTCGGGGTAGCCGGTGATGCCGACGTGGGTGAACGGGTGCTCGAGCCTGTGCAGGTCCTCGAGCAGGCTGAACGAGTCGGGGTAGACACCGACGGGGTCCGCGTCGCCTCCGGGCACGAAGACGCCGGTGATGCCGGCCTCCCCGAGCCGGGCGCGGATCTCCTCGACCTCGGCGAAGTCGTGGATCATCCGCGCGGCCAGGTGGGGGACCACGGTGTAGCCGGCCCGGGACAGCGACTCCGACAGCGCCAGCGTCGCCTCGAGGCCCTTGGAGGCCGACGCCGTCACCGTGACGGCGATGTCCCGGGGGACCGCCGCGAGGACCTTCTCCTCGGTCGTCGCGGTGGGCAGCACCTCGTAGCGCGCGTGCTCGAGCAGCCGCTTGATGGCCTGGTCCCTGGTCTGACGCCCGCGCTGAAGCTTGTTGCGCATGATGAGACTCGTTTCGTTATACGCACCGCTGATGCCACAGGCTACTGCGGCGCACGCCTGCTCGACAAGACGTGGGCGCGGCTCGTCGCGCTAGTGGCAGCTGTCGGTTCCGGAGAACGATCCGATCGTGCCCGAGTTGGTGAAGGTCGACCCCGCGATCGGCAGGAACCCCCAGTCGTAGCCGCCCGGCTTCAGGCTGAGCTTCAGGACCCCGAAGGTTCCCTTGGCCCGCGACTCCAGGGCGCTGAACTGGCCGGCGCCCACCCCGCTGAAGGTGTACTGGCTGTCCCCGCCGATGCCGACGGTGAAGGACCGGATGCCCTGCGGTGACAGGGTGGGCTGGGCGGCGGTGCCGGAGACGCCGATCGGCTTGAACGCCTCCGCGACGTGGTTGTGGCCCGACAGCACGATGTCGGCATGGTGCTGGGCCAGCAGGTCCCACAGCGGCGCCATCTCGACGTACGGCGGATGGCCGGAACCCGTCGTCCATCGCGGCCGGTGGTAGGCCACCACGGTGCACGCGGTGGTGTCCTGCTCGAGCAGCGACTTGAGCCACTGGTACTGCGGGCTGGTCACGTCGCAGCCGCCGGACAGGCCGCCGGGGTCGCACTCGCTGTTCAGCCCGATGAACCGCCAGCTGCCGATCATGGTCGTGTAGTAGCCGGTCGGACGGTCGCCGAAGGGACCGGTGGTCACCCCCGGCCCGTAGAAGTAGTCCCAGTAGCCGGCCGCCTGGGGGGTGAAGCCCTCGTGGTTGCCCATCACCGGGAGGATCTTCGACCCGAGGCTGCCGAAGGTGTCGGCGAAGCGCCCGGGGGCCACGAACTCGTCGTAGGAGCCGTTGCCCTGCGCGAGGTCACCGACGGCGATGAACCGGTCCGGGGCCAGGGAGTCGATCAGCGCGCGCACCTCCACGTGCTTGCAGGTCGTGGGCGTGACCGGATCTCCCGGCGGGCAGACGATGTCCCCGGCCGCCGCGACCGTCATGGTGGGGGGCAGGTCGTCGACGACCGTGGCCGTCGCAGCCGCCGACGGAGGACCGGCGTTGCCCGCGGCGTCCTGGGCGACCACCCGGAAGTACCACGTTCCCGGCGGGCGCGCGGCGTCCGTCGTCGTCGTCCCGCTCGTGGCGCCGACGGCGGTCGCCGGCGACGGCGTGAAGTCCGCGTCCGCCGAGCGGTGGACCACGTATCCGGTGACGCCCTGGTCGTCCTCGGCCGCGGTCCAGGTGAGCGTGACCGCCGACCCGGAGACGGTGGCCGCGAGGTCGGTCGGCGCCGTGGGCGGTGAGCTGTCCGGGGGAGTCGCCGCTGCCGTGTAGGTCAGGTCGAGCGCGGGCCGGTTCGTCGCGGTGGCCGTCTGGCGGGACCACAGGAAGAGGCTGTCGCTGCCGCTGCCCTCGAGGGCCAGCGTCGTCGACCCGGTGAGCCCGGCCAGCGCGGAGGCACTCAGCGGGATCGAGTAGGCCTTGTCCGGGGTCGTTCCGCCGGGCAGGGTGCCGAGCACGCCGCCGCTCGCCGTCGGCCGGTTGGCGTAGGTGGTGCCGGTCTCGGTCCAGGTGTCGGTGGCGATCCGCACGGTGGCGGGGTTCGCCGACCCCGCGGAGGTGATGGCCGTGGTGCGCACCCGCAGGGCAGCCCCGGTGAGCGTCGTGCCGGACGGCGCCGACGGCAGCACGAACCGCACGACCGAGGTGACCACCGGGGTGCCGTAGACACCGAGCGAGGTGCTGGTGCCGTAGTCGGTGCTCGGGGTGTTCGACTGGGTGTAGGTGTCGGCCTGCGGGAGCAGCGAGACGGTGGTCTGCGTGGGGGGCCCACCCCCGACGACGGCTGTGGCCGTCGCGGAGGGGTCACTGGCGTTGCTGGCCGCGTCGGTGGCGACGACCCGGTAGTACCACGTGCCCGCGGGCCGGCCCTGGTCGGTGAAACCGGGAGTGCCCACCGTGCCGATGACGGTGGCCGCGCTGGGGGTGAAGCCGGTCGTGGTGGAACGGTGCACGGTGTAGCCGGTGACGCCCACGGCGTCGCTCGACGCCGTCCACGCCAGGGACACCGAGATCCCGTTGACGGTGGCGGCCGGGTCGCCCGGCGTGCTCGGCGGTGTGGTGTCGCCGGGGGCGGTGTCGGTGTAGGTCAGGTCGAGCGCCGGTCGGTTGGCCACGGTGGAGACCTGGCGCGACGAGAGGAACAGGCTGTCGGTGCCGGTGCCCTCGATGGCCAGCGTCGTGGACCCGGTGAGGCCGGCGAGCGCGGCGGTGCTGAGCGCGATGGAGTAGGCCTTGTCCGGGACCGAGCCCCCCGGGAGGGAGCCGAGGACGGCACCGCTGGGCGTCGGCCGCTTCGCGTAGGTGGTGCCGGTCTCGGTCCAGGTGTCGGTCGCGACCCGGACGTTGGCGGCGTTCACCGACCCGGCGGAGCCGAGGGTGGTGGTGCGCACGCGCAGGGTCGCTGCGGTGAGGGACTTGCCCGCCGGCGCGGCCGGCAGCACGAAGCGGATCACCGCGGTGGCGGACGGGGTGCCGTAGACGCCGAGCGAGGTGCTGGTGCCGTAGTCGGTGCTCGCGGTGTTCGACTGGGTGTAGGTGTCCGCGGAGTCGGCGACCGTCACTTTCGTGTCCGCGGCGAACGCGGCTGATCCGAGCAGCGCGAGCCCGAGGACCAGGCAGACCAGTGCGGCTGCCACGCGCGACTTCTTGACCATGGAGCATTGGGACCCTTATCGGGTCGACCTGTCAATGACGCGTGTCGATACCCGGGTCTTTTGTGTCCCTGCGGTCTAGCCCGTGCGGGCTACCAGATGCGGACGCGCTCCTCCGGGTCGAGCCAGAGGCCGTCGCCGGGCCGGGTGTCGAAGGCCCGGTGGAACTCCTCGAGGTTGCGCGCGATGTTGGCGCGGAACTCCGGCGGGCTGTGCGGGTCGGTGGTCAGGAACTGCTGGGCCAGCTCGATCCTCCGCTTGGTGCGCCACACGTAGGCCCAGCTGAGGAACAGCCGCTGCTCGCCGGTGATCCCGTCGCGGGTCGGCATCTCCTGGCCCTCGAGCGAGATCAGGTAGGCCTTGTGGGCGATGGTCAGCCCGCCCAGGTCGCCGATGTTCTCGCCGACGGTGAGCGCGCCGTTGACGTGCTCGCCCGGGAGGTCGCGGGGCTCAAAGCCGTCGTACTGCGAGATCAGCGCCTTGGACTTGACCTCGAAGGCGGCCTTGTCCTCGGCGGTCCACCAGTCGTTGAGGTTGCCCAGACCGTCGTACTGCGCGCCCTGGTCGTCGAAGCCGTGGCCGACCTCGTGCCCGATCACCGCGCCGATGCCACCGTAGTTCTCGGCCGGGTCGGCGTCGGCGTCGAAGAACGGCTTCTGCAGGATGCCCGCCGGGAAGCAGATCTCGTTGGTGCCGGGGTTGTAGTAGGCGTTCACGGTCTGCGGCAGCATGAACCACTCGTCGCGGTCGACCGGCGAGCCGATCTTGTTGAGCTCGCGGTCGGTCTCGAAGGCCGTCGCAGCCAGCACGTTGTCGACCAGGCTGTCGGCGCTGATCGGGAGGTCGGAGTAGTCCCGGAACTTCTCGGGGTAGCCGATCTTGGGGACGAAGGTGTCCAGCTTCTCGAACGCCCGCTTCTTGGTCTCCTCGCTCATCCAGTCGAGGTCGGTGATGGAGCGGCGGTAGGCCTCGAGGAGGTTGGCGACCAGCTCGTCCATCATCTCCTTCGACCGCGGGGGGAAGTGGCGCGAGACGTACTCCCGGCCGACGGCCTCGCCCAGCGCGCCCTCGACCAGGCCCACGCCGCGCTTCCAGCGGGCGCGCAGCTCGGGCGTCCCGGACAGGGTGCGGCCGTAGAAGTCGAAGTTGGCCTCGACGAACCCGCTGGAGAGGTAGGACGCCGCGGTGCGGATCGCGCGCACCGTCAAGAACGCCTTCCAGTCATCGATCGGGGTGTCGGCGAGGACGGTCTCGAGGTGGTCGAAGTAGGACGGCTCCCGGACGACGGACTCCGCGATCGTCTCCTCGGACCCGCCCAGGGCGTCGACCCAGGCGTCGAAGTCGAAGCTGGGGACGGTCGTCTTCAGGTCCTCCAGCGTGGTGAGGTTGTAGGTCTTGATCGCGTCGCGCGTGTCCGCGCGCTCCCAGTGGCCCTTGGCCAGCCGCGTCTCGAGCGCCAGCACGCGGTCAGCGGTGGCCTCGGCGTCCGGGCGCTCGGCGAGGGTCAGGATGCGGGCGAGGTAGGCAAGGTACTTCTCGCGGATCTCGGCGAACTTCTCCTCGCGGTAGTAGCTCTCGTCGGGCAGGCCGATGCCGCCCTGGAGCAGGTTCATCACGTAGCGGTCGGAGTTGCGGTCGTCGGTGTTCACGTAGGAGCCGAACAGGCCGCCGCCACCGCGACGCTCGAAGAAGCCGAGGAAGGACCCGAGCTCGGCGACGTCGGTCAGCGCGTCGATCCGCTCGAGCAGCGGGAGGATCGGGGTGTGGCCGAGCTGCTCGACACGCTCCTCGTCCATGAAGCTGGCGAACAGGTCGCCGATCTTGCGGGCCTCGTCGGCGCTCTCGGCAGTCTCGCCGGAGAGGATGCCGTCGGCCGCGGACACGATGATCTCGCGGACGTGCTCCTCGGCGGTGTCGGCCAGCATCACGAAGGGACCCCACGAGGACCGGTCGGCCGGGATCTCGGCGGTGTCCAGCCAGGCGCCGTTGACGTGGCCGAACAGGTCGTCCTGGATGCGGATGTCGGGATTCATGCCCTCGCGGGCGTCGTCGAGAATCGTCACCGGTCAAACCTATACGTGCCCTCCACCTGCACAGCGGGAGCAGCTCGTCCTTGTAGGGCTGGACGGTCAGGACGCCCTGCGCACCCGCTTGTATCACAAAAGCTCACAAATAGGAATGATTTGGACCGCGGGGGTTTTAGTTGAACACTGAACTATCTAGGTGGTCTAGTCCCATTTCGGACCTTTAGTCCGTTGGAGTCCGTTTTGTTGGCCTCTGTCACGACGCCGTGTGAATCTTTCATCACCGGCCCGAACTCGTCTGGCCGCTCGTCTTGAAGGACTCCCATGTCACTGTTCAACATCTCCCGCAAGCAGCTCATCGCCGGTGCCGCCATCCCGGCCGCCGTCCTGGCCAGCGGCGGCATGGTGTGGGCCTCGTCGTACTCCGCGTTCTCCGCGACCACCGCCAACCCGACCAGCAACTGGGCCTCGGGCACCGTCGCCCTGAGCGACGACGACAGCAACACCGCGATGTTCACGGGCGCCAACCTCAAGCCCGGCTCCACCGGCGTCAAGTGCATCGCCGTCACCTCCACCGGCTCGCTGGCCTCGTCGGTCAAGCTCTACGGCACCTCCTACGCCACCACCAACGGCCTCGCCGACAACATCGCGCTCAAGGTCGAGCAGGGCACCGGCGCCACCACCGCGAGCTGCGCGGGCTTCACCGGCGCCTCGACGATCTTCGACAGCACGCTGAGCTCCTTCGGCACCAGCAAGACCTCCTTCGCCACCGGCGTCGGCACCTGGGCCCCGACCGGCACTGCGTCCGAGGTCAAGTCCTTCCGCGTCACCTACACCGTGAACGCCAACACGCCTGACTCCGCGCAGGGCGGCACCGCGGCCCTCGGCTTCACCTGGGAGTCGCAGAACAGCTGATCCCTGATCGGCACCGGCCAGCTCGCACCACCACTTCGGAGAGACCCAGATCCGCATGAGCACCATCCACGTACCAGCCCAGCGCACCGCGCCGGACACGAGCGCAGCCCCGGCTGTCGTCGTGACCGCTCCGGTCGAGCTGGGCTGGCGTGCTCTGCTGCGCAGGACGGTCGCCCGGGCCGCCCTCGCGATGGTGGCCTCGCTGGTGACGTGGTCGCTCCTTCCCGCCCTGGTCGGGATGGCGCCGCACGTGATCATGTCCGGATCGAT
The DNA here is from genome assembly GCA_025964795.1 of Marmoricola sp. Classification (GTDB taxonomy): domain Bacteria; phylum Actinomycetota; class Actinomycetes; order Propionibacteriales; family Nocardioidaceae; genus Marmoricola. Next base: position 51,756 of record JAOPYC010000060.1, on the reverse strand, counting down.
GGAGCCGCGGATCCACGTCGGCGACATCATCGTCACCCGCGCGGTGCCGGCCACGACCCTGGTCAAGGGCAACGTCATCACCGTCTCGGACCCGGACCACCCGGAGAAGACCCGCACGCACCGGTTCGTACGCCGAGCCGCCGACGGCACGATCGTCACCAAGGGGGACGCCAACCCGACGGCCGACTCCTCCCACGTCACCGACGCCGCCGTCCTCGGGCTCGGGGTCATCCGGGTCCCGTTCGTGGGGCGTGCGGTGTACTGGATGGCCGAGCGCAACTTCGCCGCCCTCGGCGTCACCTTCCTGCTGCTCGGCTGGTGCGTCGTCTCCGCCTTCCCCGGCAAGCCGAAGAACGACGAGTCCGACGACACCTCCGACGACACCGACCTGCCGAAGCCCCGCTCGCGTCCCCGCCCGGACCGCGGCAGCCGTCGCCGCCGCATCGCCGCGGCCGCCACCGTGGGCGTCATCGCCGTCGGCGCCGTGGGTGCCCCGGCCGACGCGGCCTTCAAGAAGTCCGCCGTGAACCCCACCAGCACCCTGGCCGCGGCCGTGAGCTTCCACCCCTACCAGTCCGAGGTCGTGGCGGACTCGCCGTACCTCTACTGGAAGCTGGACGACACGAGCGGCACCACCACCGCCGACACCAGCGGGACCAACCACCCGGGCACCCTGCTCGCGCAGACCACCGCGTTCAACCAGGTGGGCGCGCTCACCTCCGAGACGCCGAACCGGGCGATGGGCTTCAGCGTCACCTCGATCACCGCCAACGCCGCCGTCGCGGCGCCGAGCACCTTCAGCGTGGAGGCCTGGGTCAAGAGCACCTCGACCACCGGTGGCCGCATCATCGGCTTCGGCAACGCCAGCGGCTCCACCACCGCGACCACGCAGGACCGGCTGCTCTACCTCGGTGCGAACGGCAAGGTCTACTTCGGCGTCGGCTCCGCGAAGACCACCGTGGCCAGCACCGGTGTGGTCAACAACGGCACCTGGCACCACGTGGTCGGCACCTTCGTCGCGGGCGCCAGCGGCATGAAGCTCTACGTCGACGGCGCGCTCCAGGGCTCGACCACCGCCACCGTGCAGTCCTACTCGGCCAACGGCTACTGGCGGGCCGGCGCCGAGCAGATGACCGGCTGGGCCAGCAACCCCACCGACAACTACTACGACGGCACCCTCGACGAGCTCGCCGTCTACACCGACGTCCTCACCCCCGCCGAGGCGCTCTCGCACTACCGGAACGCCACCAACTGAGCGACTGAGTAAAAATCAGGCTTGACTGTTTGTTGCTGGGGGTCCACGATGCTCCGGTGACCAGCGCCAAGGTGTCCGTCGTGCGGGTGCCGCAGGAGGAGCGGACGCGCGCCATGCGGCAGCGCCTGCTCGAGGCCACCATCGAGTGCCTGGTCGAGCACGGGTGGAGCGGCACCTCGACCACGCTCGTCTCCCAGCGCGCCGGCGTCAGCCGCGGGGCCCAGCTGCACCACTTCCCGACCAAGAACGACCTGGTCGTCGCGGCCGTGGAGCACCTCAGCGAGCTGCGCGGTGAGGAGCTGCGCACGGCGGCCGCGGCCCTGCCGACCGGGCGGCGGCGTACGCGTGCGGTGCTCGAGATGTTCGCCGACCACTTCACCTCGCCGGTGTTCACGGCCGCGCTCGAGCTCTGGGTCGCCGCCCGCACCGACGAGCAGCTGCACCAGGCCGTCGTACCCCTCGAGCAGCGGGTCGGTCGCGAGGCCCACCGGGTCGCGGTCGAGGCGCTCGGCGCCGGCGAGGAGGACCCGCGCGCCCGCGAGCTCGTGCAGGCCACGCTCGACCTGATCCGCGGCCTCGGGCTGGCCAACACGATCTCCGACGACACCGCCCGGCGCAGCCGGATCCTCGACGCCTGGGCGCACACCCTCGACACGGAGCTGGGACACCCATGACCCCTTCCACGAACAGCAGGCTCGAAGCAGTCCTCGCGGACCTCGACACCGAGGGCGCCGCCCTGGAGGCGCTCGTCGCCGCGCTCGACGAGGCCGGCTGGCGTACGCCGACCCCGGCCGCCGGCTGGGACATCGCCACCCAGGTCGCGCACCTGGCCTGGACCGACGAGGTCGCGGTCGCGGCCGCCACCGACCAGGCAGCCTGGGACGCGATCGTCATCGAGGGGATGGCCGACCCGACCGGCTTCGTCGACGGGCAGGCCCTCGAGGGCGGCCGGGTGGCGCCGGCCGAGCTCCTGGCCCGGTGGCGGGTCGCGCGCCCGGCGCTCCAGGAGGCGCTGCGCGGCTATCCCGACGGGCAGAAGATGCCCTGGTTCGGCCCGCCGATGAGCGCCACCTCGATGGGGACCGCGCGGTTCATGGAGACCTGGGCGCACGGGCTCGACGTCGCCGACGCCCTCGGTGTGGTGACCGAGCCGACGGACCGGATCCGGCACGTCGCCCACATCGGCGTCCGTACCCGCAACTTCTCCTTCGGCGTCAACGCCCTGCCTCCGCCGGCCGAGGAGTTCCGGATCGAGCTGCGCTCCCCGTCCGGCGAGCTCTGGGAGTGGGGCCCGGCCGACGCCGCGCAGCGGGTGACCGGCTCGGCCTACGACTTCTGCCTGCGCGTGACCCAGCGCCGGCACCGCGACGAGCTCGACCTGGTCGCGGTCGGCCCCGACGCCGACCGCTGGCTGGACCACGCCCAGGCCTTCGCCGGGCCCCCCGGCGGAGGCCGTCCCCCGACGGGTGCTGAACCCCCGTCGGCTGAGCCTGTCGACACCAGGGACCCCAGGTGAGCGACGTTCTCCGCGTCGGCAACTGCAGCGGCTTCTACGGCGATCGGCTGACCGCCATGCGCGAGCTGCTGGAGGGCGGCGAGATCGACGTCATCACCGGCGACTACCTCGCCGAGCTGACCATGCTGATCCTGGGCAAGGACCAGCTCAAGGAACCGAGGCTCGGCTACGCGCGCACCTTCGTCCGGCAGGTCGCGGACTGCCTCGAGCTCGCGCTGGAGCGCGGCGTGAAGATCGTCGCCAACGCCGGTGGCCTCAACCCGGCCGGGCTGGTCGACCAGCTCACCGAGGTGGCTGCCGGTCTCGGCCTCAGCCCGCGGATCGCCTGGGTCGACGGCGACAACGTCGTCGCCCGCGCCGCCGAGCTCGGCCTCGACCGCGCGCTCACGGCCAACGCCTACCTCGGCGCCTTCGGCATCGCGCGGGCGCTCGAGTCCGGCGCCGACATCGTGGTGACCGGACGGGTCACCGACGCCTCCGTCGTCGTCGGGCCGGCGGTGTGGCGGTTCGGCTGGACGCCCGAGCGGTACGACGAGCTCGCCGGCGCCGTCGTGGCCGGCCACGTGATCGAGTGCGGCACCCAGGCGACCGGCGGCAACTTCTCCGGCTTCCTCGACCTGCCCCGCGACGGCCAGCCGCTCGGCTTCCCGATCGCGGAGCTCAGCGTCGACGGGAGCTGCGTGATCACCAAGCACGCCGGCACCGGCGGCCTGGTCTCGGTCGACACCGTGACCGCGCAGCTGATGTACGAGGTCCAGTCCCAGCACTACCTCGGCCCCGACGTCACCGTCGACCTGACCACCATCGAGCTCACCGACGACGGACCCGACCGGGTGCGGGTCTCCGGCGTGCGCGGCCAGGCCCCACCGCCGCAGCTCAAGGTCTGCGTCAACGAGCTCGGTGGGTTCCGCAACCAGATGGAGTTCGTGCTGACCGGCCTCGACATCGAGGCCAAGGCGGCCTGGGTGCGGGCCCAGCTCGACGGGCGGATCGCCGCGGAGTCGGTCACCTGGTCGCTGGGCCGCCTGCCGGCTCCGGACTCCGAGACCGAGGAGGGGGCCTCCTGCCTGCTGCGGTGCGTCGTCAAGGACCCGGACGCGGCCGTGGCCGGCAAGGCGTTCACCAGCGCGGTCGTCGAGCTCGCGCTGGCGTCCTATCCCGGGTTCACGATGACGACCCCGCCGGGGCCGGCCTCGCCGTACGGCGTCTACCGGCCGGCGTACGTCGACCGCGACGTCGTCACCCACACCGTGCACCTGCCGGACGGCAGCACCGAGGTGATTCCCGACCCGCCGGTCGCGACGCAGCCGGTGCCGACCGCCGACCCCGGCGTCACCGGACCGCCGGACGACGCGATCACCCGGCGGATCGCCCTGGGCACCTTCGTGCACGCCCGCTCGGGTGACAAGGGTGGTGACGCCAACGTCGGCCTGTGGGTCCGGGCGGGCGAGCGGCAGGCGGCGCAGCGGCAGTGGCTGGCGCACTTCGTCGACGCCGACCGGGTCCGCCGGCTCGTGCCGGAGGCGGCGGACCTCGACATCGAGGTCTTCGCGCTGCCCAACCTGGGTGGCGTGAACATCCTCGTCCACGGCCTGCTCGGGGAGGGTGTCGCGGCCAGCACCCGGTTCGACCCGCAGGCCAAGGGCCTCGGCGAGTGGCTGCGCTCGCGACTGGTCGACATCCCGGAGGAGCTGTTGTGAGCTGGACCCCCGAGCAGCTGGCGCTGCAGGACGCCACCCGCGAGTTCGTACGCCGGGAGGTGGAGCCGCACCTCCAGGAGTGGGAGGACACCGGCGACATCCCACGGACGCTGCACCTGTCGGCCGCCAAGGCCGGACTGCTGGGCGTCTCCTTCCCCGAGGAGGTAGGCGGCCAAGGAGGGGATCTCCTCGACTCGGTCGCCCTGCAGGAGGCCTTCTTCGAGGCCGGTGGGTCCTCAGGCCTGGCGGCGGGACTGTTCACCGGCGGCATCGCGCTGCCGCACATGGCCGCCCACGGGACGCCCGAGCAGATCGACGCGTTCGTCCGGCCGACGCTGGCCGGGGAGAAGATCGGGTCGCTCGCGGTCACCGAGCCGGGAGGTGGCTCCGACGTCGCCGGGATCACGACCACGGCCCTCCGGGACGGTGACAGCTACGTCGTCAACGGCGCGAAGACCTTCATCACCAGCGGCGTCCGCGCCGACTTCGTGACCACGGCTGTCCGCACGGGCGGCCCCGGGCACGCCGGGGTGAGCCTGCTCGTCATCGAGCGGGGCACGCCCGGCTTCACCGTCGACCGCGGCCTGGCCAAGATGGGCTGGCACTGCTCGGACACAGCGGAGCTGTCGTACGTCGACGTACGGGTCCCGGCCGCGAACCTCGTCGGCGAGGAGAACAGCGGCTTCTACCTGATCGCCGAGCAGTTCGTCGTCGAGCGGATCGCGCTGGCCGTCCACGCCTACGGGATCGCCGCCCGGTCGCTGGCCCTGACCACGGCGTACTGCCGCCAGCGACAGACCTTCGGCAAGCCGCTGATCGCCCGCCAGGTGGTGCAGCACAAGCTCGTGGAGATGCACCGCCAGGTCGAGGCGGCGCGGGTCTACACCCGCCACGTCGCCGAGCGGCACGTCAACGGAGGCAGCGTGATCGCCGAGGCCTGCCTGGCCAAGCAGACCGCGGTCGAGGCGTGCGACCACGTCGTCGACGAGGCCGTGCAGCTGCACGGCGGCACCGGATACATGCACGGGACCGAGGTTGAGCGGCACTACCGCGACTCCCGGATCCTCGGCATCGGAGGAGGAGCAACCGAAGTGCTGACCGATCTCTCCGCCCGACTGCTCGGCTACACGCCATGACGACCCGGCGCGAGTCGATGCTGGCCAAGATCGCCGACCTGGACGCGCAGCACGCGGTGGCGGTCGCCGGCGGTGGTGAGCGCTCGGTGAACCGGCACCACGACCGCGGCCGGCTGATGCCGCGCGAGCGCATCGAGCTGCTGATCGACCCGGGCAGCGCCTTCCTGGAGCTGTCCCCGCTGGCCGGCTGGGGCTCCGACTTCACGGTCGGCGCCAGCGTGGTCACCGGCATCGGGGTGATCGAGGGAGTCGAGTGCATGATCACCGCGAACGACCCGTCGGTGAAGGGCGGCGCCTCCAACCCCTGGACGGTGAAGAAGATCTTCCGGGCCGCGCAGATCGCCGAGGAGAACCGGCTGCCCACGGTATCCCTCGTCGAGTCCGGGGGAGCGGACCTGCCGACCCAGAAGGAGATCTTCATCCCCGGCGGGAAGCTGTTCCGCGACCTCACCCGGTCCTCGGCGGCGAAGGTCCCGACCATCGCCCTGGTGTTCGGCAACTCCACCGCCGGCGGCGCCTACGTGCCCGGGGTGAGCGACTACACGGTGATGGTCAAGGAGCAGGCCAAGGTCTTCCTCGGCGGTCCGCCCCTGGTGAAGATGGCCACCGGCGAGGAGTCCGACGACGAGTCGCTCGGCGGTGCGGAGATGCACGCGCGCGTCTCCGGGCTGGCCGACTACCTCGCGGTCGACGAGCGCGACGCGATCCGGATCGGGCGCCGGATCGTGGCGCGGCTCAACCGGAGGTCATACGCTCCGGCGGTCCTGGCGACCAGCTCGCATGACGTCCCCTGGGCGGAGCCCGCCGGCAACCCTGACGACCTGCTCGACCTGATCCCGACCGACCTGAAGGAGCCGTTCGATCCCCGGGAGGTGATCGCGCTGGTCGCGGACGGGGTCTCGGCGGGCAACGGGGCGGTGTTCGACGAGTTCAAGCCGCTCTACGGCAGCTCGCTGGTCACCGGGTGGGCGCGGATCCACGGTCACCAGGTCGGCATCCTCGCCAACGCGCAGGGCGTGCTGTTCAGCGAGGAGGCCCAGAAGGCGACCCAGTTCATCCAGCTGGCCAACCAGATCGACACCCCGCTGCTGTTCCTGCACAACACCACCGGCTACATGGTCGGCAAGGAGTACGAGCAGGGCGGCATCATCAAGCACGGCGCCCAGATGATCAACGCGGTGAGCAACAGCACCGTGCCGCACCTCTCGATCATCATGGGGGCGTCGTACGGCGCGGGGAACTACGGCATGAACGGTCGCGCCTACGACCCGCGCTTCCTGTTCACCTGGCCGAGCGCCAAGTCCGCGGTGATGGGGCCGGCCCAGCTGGCCGGCGTGCTCAGCATCGTCGCGCGGGCGGCGTCCGAGGCCAAGGGCAAGGTGTACGACGAGGACGCCGACGCCGGCATGCGCGAGTTCATCGAGGCCAGCGTGGAGGAGCAGAGCCTGCCGTTCTTCCTCTCCGGGATGTTGTACGACGACGGCGTGATCGACCCCCGCGACACCCGCACCATCCTCGGCATCTGCCTGTCCGTGATCACCGCCAACCAGCCCGTGGTCGGCACCGACCGCTTCGGCGTCTTCAGGATGTGAGTGGGATGGATTCGACAGGCTCGACCACCGTGATCAACCGGCTCCTCGTCGCCAACCGGGGGGAGATCGCGCGCCGGGTGTTCGCCACCTGCCGCCGGCTCGGCATCGAGACGGTCGCGGTGCACTCCGACGCGGACGCCGGCCTGCCCTTCGTCCGCGAGGCCGACGCGGCGGTGCGGCTGCCCGGGAGCAGCCCGGCGGAGACCTACCTGCGCGCCGACCTGGTGCTCGAGGCGGCGCGGCGGTCCGGGGCCGACGCGGTCCACCCGGGCTACGGGTTCCTGTCGGAGAACGCCGACTTCGCGCGGGCGGTGATCGCCGCCGGCCTCACCTGGGTCGGCCCGGCGCCGGAGTCGATCGAGCAGATGGGCTCGAAGATCGAGTCGAAGAGGCTGATGGAGGTGGCCGGCGTACCCGTGCTGGCCAACCACACCGCCGGCTCCGCGACCGAGACGGACCTGCCGCTGCTGGTCAAGGCCTCGGCCGGCGGTGGCGGCCGCGGCATGCGCGTCGTACGCCGCCTCGAGGACCTGCCCAGCGAGATCGCCGCCGCCGAGGCCGAGGCGCTGTCCGCGTTCGGCGACGGCACCGTCTTCGTGGAGTCGTACGTCGAGCGGGGTCGCCACGTCGAGGTGCAGGTGCTCGGCCACCGCGACGGCGTGCTCGTCCTCGGCGAGCGGGACTGCTCCCTCCAGCGCCGCCACCAGAAGGTGGTCGAGGAGGCGCCGGCGCCCAACCTCGCGGACGCCGTGCGCGAGGCCCTGCACGAGGCGGCCCGCGCCGCCGCCGCGGCGATCGACTACCGCGGCGCCGGCACCGTGGAGTTCCTCTACGACGCGGAGACCGAGCGGTTCTTCTTCCTGGAGATGAACACGCGTCTCCAGGTCGAGCACCCGGTCACCGAGCTGGTGCACGGGGTCGACCTCGTCGAGCAGCAGCTGGCCGTCGCCGAGGGACGCGCGCTCGACCTGCGGGTGATCGGGGAGACCTACGGCCACGCCATCGAGGTGCGCCTCTACGCCGAGGACCCGGCCCACGACTGGCAGCCGCAGAGCGGGGTGCTCACCCGCTTCGAGGTGCCCGGCGTCTCCGGCGAGTTCGACCTGCTCAACCGCCCGGGCCTGCGGCTCGACTCGGGGTTCGAGTCGGGCAGCGAGGTCTCGACCCACTACGACGCGATGCTGGCCAAGGTGATCGCCTGGGCGCCCACGCGCGCGGAGGCCGCGCGCCGGCTGGCCGACGCGCTGTCCCGGGCCCGGCTGCACGGCGTGGTCACCAACCGCGACCTGCTCGTGGCGAGCCTGCGCGACCAGGCGTTCCTCGACGGGGACGTCAGCACCGACTTCTTCGACCGCCGGGTCATCGTGCCGAGCGAGGAGCAGCTGCCGCCCGACGAGCACCTGCTGTTCGCAGCGGCGGTGGCGCTGGCGGAGCGGGACCGTGCGGACCGCCGGGTCCAGGCCGGGATCCCGGTCGCCTGGCGCAACGTCGTCTCCCAGCCGCAGCGCACGGTGTTCGCGGTCGGCAGCCGCGAGGGCGAGCACGCGGTGGAGTGGTACGGCGGGCGCAACGGCTACGCCTCCGTCCGGGACGAGACGCGGGTGCTGGCCGCTTCTCCCGACGGCGTCACGATCGAGGTCGACCGGATCAGCACGGAGGTCCTGGTCGCGATCGGCCCGGTCTCGGCCGCCGGGGTCCGCGACGTGCAGGTCGACTCACGGCTGGGCTCGCTGCACCTGCGCGCGCTCCCGAGGTTCGTCGATCCCGCCGACGTCGTCGCGCAGGGCTCGCTGCTCGCGCCGATGCCGGGCACCGTGGTCGCCGTACACCTCGAGAGCGGGGACGACGTGAGCACCGGCCAGGCCGTCCTCGTCCTGGAGGCGATGAAGATGCAGCACACGATCAGCGCCCCGACCGACGGGGTGCTCACCGAGCTCGCGGTCGCGGTCGGCAGCCAGGTCGCCTCCGGCGAGGTCCTCGCCGTCGTGACACCGCCAGACACGGAACCAGCAGAAGGAGAGAACGCATGAGCAGCTTCACCGAGTCCGAGGAGCGCCAGACCCTGCGCAAGGAGGTCACCAAGCTCGCCAAGACCTACGGCCGCGAGTACTTCACCCGCTGCGCCCGCAACGGCGAGAAGACCACCGACCTGTGGCTGGCGATCGGCAAGGCGGGCTACCTCGGCGTGAACGTCCCCGAGCAGTACGGCGGCGGTGGCGGCGGCATCGGTGACGTCGCCGCGGTCTGCGAGGAGCTGGCCGCCCAGGGCTGCCCGCTGCTGATGATGGTGGTCTCCCCGGCGATCTGCGGGACGGTGATCAGCCGCTTCGGCACCGAGGAGCAGAAGCAGAGGTGGCTGCCCGGCATCTGCGACGGCACCGAGACGATGGCCTTCGCGATCACCGAGCCGGACGCCGGCACCAACTCGCACAACATCACCACCACGGCACGTCGCGATGGTGACGAGTGGCTGCTCACCGGCCAGAAGATCTACATCTCCGGCATGGACGAGGCCAAGAACGTGCTGGTCGTGTCGCGGACCGAGGACGCGAAGACCGGCCGGCTCAAGCCGTGTCTGTTCGTCGTACCCACGGATGCGCCGGGCCTGAGCTTCACCTCGATCCCGATGGAGATCGTCAGCCCCGAGCTGCAGTTCCAGGTGTTCATCGACGACGTCCGGCTGCCTGCCGACGCGCTCGTCGGTGACGAGGACGGCGGCCTGGTCCAGCTCTTCGCCGGCCTCAACCCGGAGCGGATCATGGCGGCGTCGTTCTCGACCGGGCTGGCCCGCTACGCGCTGGACCGGGCCACGGCGTACGTCAAGGGCCGCGAGGTCTGGGGGTCCCCGATCGGCTCGCACCAGGGCATTGCGCACCCGTTGGCGCAGTCGAAGATCGAGATCGAGCTGGCCCGGCTGATGACGCAGAAGGCGTCGGCGCTCTACGAGGCCGGCGACGACGCAGGCGCGGGGGAGGCCGCCAACATGGCGAAGTACGCCGCGGCCGAGGCCGCCTGCGACGCCGCCGACCGCGCCGTACAGTCCCACGGGGGCAACGGCATCACCCAGGAGTACGGCGTCGCCGGCCTCCTCGTCGCCGCCCGCGCCGGCCGGATCGCCCCGGTCAGCCGCGAGATGATCCTCAACTTCGTCGGCATGCACAGCCTGGGCCTGCCGAAGTCCTACTGAGCCCCCAATTCTCCGCGTTACAAGCGGATCTGATCGTGCCGCGCCGAGCAAGGAGACCCACATGACCGACGAGCTGGTGCACTACGAGCTGGCCGAGGGGATCGCGACGATCACGCTGGACTCCCCGGCCAACCGCAACGCCCTGTCCCGTCGGCTCGTCGCCGAGCTGTTCGAGGCGCTGGACCGCGCCGAGGCGGATGCCGACGCCCGGGTGGTGCTGGTGCGTTCCGCCGACCGGGTGTTCTGCTCGGGTGCTGACCTGAGCGAGGCCGCCGGGGGCGGGATGGACGAGGGGACCAAGGCGCTGGTCGCCCTGCAGCGCCGGATCGTGACGCACCCGCGCCCGGTCGTGACGCGGCTGGCCGGCCCGGTGAGGGCCGGCGGACTCGGCATCGTCGCGGCCAGCGACCTCGTGATCTGCAGCGACGACGTCACCTTCGCCTTCACCGAGAGCCGGCTCGCCCTCGCCCCGGCGGTGATCTCGCTGACCGTGCTGCCGAGGCTCACCAGCCGGGCCGCGGCGGACACCTTCCTGACCGGTCGCACCTTCGACGCGAGCGAGGCTGCCGCCATGGGCCTGGTCACGCGCAGTGTCCCGGCCGCCGACCTCGACGACGCCGTCGCCGAGGCCTGCGCCGAGCTGGCCAAGGCCCACCCACAGGGGCTGCGCGAGACCAAGGCGCTGCTCTCCCGCGCGCTGGTCGAGAACATCGACGCCCACGCCGAGGAGGTGGCCGCCCTCAGCGCCCGCCTGTTCGGCTCCGACGAGGCCCGCGAGGCGATGACGGCGTTCCTCACGAAGAAGAGGTGACCCTCAGCCTCGTCGGACGCAGGGCCCGAAGGTGACGTCGTCGGCTCTTGTCCGTGCCGATCCTGGCGCCGTGCACGCTGATGCCGATGTCCTGCGGGAGCTCGGTGCACCGCATGGAGACCACCACCCGGCGCGGGCAGGTGCCGACGGCGACGGCGAGGTCAGCCGCTGGATCCGGGCGGCACAGCGGGTTGGCCGAGCTCGGCCGGAAGGCTCACCCAGCCGCGCACGAACGCCGAGTGATGACGTACGCCGGCCGCAGCGTCGACGTCCACCTGGGGGAAGGCGGCGAGCAGCTCCTCGATCCCGACCCGCGCCTGCAACCGGGCCAGGTGGCTGCCGATGCAGAAGTGGGGGCCGCTGCTGAAGGCGAGGTGGCGCGGGGCCTGGCGGCGTACGTCGAGCCGGTCCGCGGTCTCGCCGAACTCGCGCGGGTCGTGGTTGGCAGCGCCGTAGAGCATCATCACCTTCTCGCCGGCCGGGATCCGTACGCCCTCGACCTCGACGTCCTCGAGGGTGGTCCGGGCGAGCCCCTGGACGCTCGACTCCAGCCGCAGGCACTCGGACAGCGCGTCCGGGACCAGCGACGGGTCGTCCACGAGCAGCGCCCGCTGGGCAGGGGCGGCGCCGGTCAGCTGCACGGTGTGCGAGATCAGGCTGGCGGTGGTGTCGGTGCCGCCGGCCACCACCACGAAGCAGAACCCGAGGATGTCCCAGTCCGTGAGGCGCTCGCTGTCGATCTCCGCCGTCACCAGCGCCCCGAGCAGGTCGTCCCCGGGGTCGCTCCGAGCCGCGGCGATGGCGGCGGTGAAGTACTCGAACATCTCGCCGATGACCTGGACCCCGGCCCCGGCACCCAGGAGGCCGCTCGTGTCGAAGCCGTCGTTCTGCAGCCGGGTCAGCGTCTGCACCCAGGGGCCGAACCGCTCCCGGTCCGACTCGGGGAGCCCGAACAGCTCGGCCAGCACCCAGGTCGGGATGGTGGCGGAGAAGTCGTGGTGCAGGTCGACGGAGAGCCCGTCGGCAGCCCGGACGGCCACGCCGGCGAGACGGCCTCTCACGAACTCCCGGATGCGGTCCTCGAGGAGCGCGACCCGTCTCGGGGTGAAGCCGCGACCGATCAGGGCCCGCAGCTGCGTCTGCACAGGAGGGTCGAGCATCACGATCGTCGGCGGCAGGCCGAGCTGCCCGATCTCGTCGCGGAAGAAGGTCAGGCCTGACGCGGAGGAGAACACCTCGGGTCGGCGTACGGCGTCCCAGACGTCCGCGAACCGGCTCAGCGCCCAGAACGCAGGTGCCCGACTGTCGGCCGGGTGGTGGTGCACCGGGTCGTGGTCCCGCAGCCAGGAGTACGCCGGGTAGGGGTTCTCCTGGAACGCGGCGTCGAACGGGTCGTAGACGGGGTGTGACATTCCATCGCTAACAAGGCTTGTTAATAACATTGCTTGTTAGTATCGATCGCGATGGCCCGTGACGCAACCCTCACCCGATCCCGACTCCTGCGAGCCGGCGAACAGCGCTTCGCCCGGGACGGTGTCACCGGCGCCCGGATGAGCGACGTCGTCCGGGACGCGGGCCAGGCGAACGACGCCGCCGTCGGCTACCACTTCGGTTCGCGACGGGGTCTGCTGGAGGCGATCGTCGCCAAGCACGTCCAGGCGATGGACGGGCAACGGGAGGTTCCGTCCCGGGGGGCGGGCACGAGGGCGCTGGTCGACGCCATCGTGCGACCGACGGCGAACCTGCTCGCCACGGAGGACGGGCGCGACTTCCTGCGGATCATGGAGCAGCTGGCGGACTGGTCGGGCATGTCGTCAGGCCACCCGGCCCCGCCGCTGCGCGCGACGGTGATCGGGAGCCAGCTCGAGGCGCTGACCCGTCGGCTCGGTGATCGGATCGGGATGCCACTGGCGCGCGAGCGGGTCGCGCTCATGGTCGTCTTCCTGACCGGTGCGCTGGCGGCGCGGGCGCGGGCGGTCGAGTCCGGCGAGCGGCAACGAATGGCCCACGCTCGCTTCGTGGACCACCTGGCGGATGTGCTGACCGGCGCGCTGACGGCGACTTCCCGCCAGGGCCCGTGACGAGACTGCCCGATCGGCGTACTCGTGCGTGACGAGACTGCCGTCGAGCATGTGACAGCGGCGACGCAGCGGTGGCGACCGGGCCGACCAGGCTTGGGAAGTAGTCCACCGCGCTGGCCTTCGCCCCGCCGAGGACGATCTGGGCCACGGTCCGGTCGTTGCTGTCGCGGGGCGTTTCCGCGTTGTTGCCTGGCAGTGAAGAGTGCGTAACCCCGAGGTCCGCGCCTAGTCGAGCCAGCGACCGAGCCGGCGCAGCCCCTCGGTGATCTCGACCTCGCTGCCGGCGAAGGAGATCCGCACGAACTCGTTGCCCCGGACGGTGTCGAAGTCGATGCCGGGCGCGGTGGCGACCCCGGTCTCCTCGAGCAGCCGCAGGCACCAGGCGTGGGAGTCGTCGGTGAGGTGGCCGATGTCGGCGTACACGTAGAAGGCGCCGTCCGCCGGTGCGAGCCGGTCGATGCCGAGCTTGGGCAGCCCGTCGAGCAGGAGCTGGCGGTTGGTGGCGTAGCGGGCGACGTGCCCGTCGAGCTCGGCGTAGGACTCGGGCGTGAAGGCCGCGATGGCGGCGTACTGGCTGAGGACGGGCGGGCAGATGGTGAAGTTGCCGGTGAGCACGTCGACCGGGCGCCGCAGGTCCTCGGGGACCAGCATCCAGCCGATCCGCCAGCCGGTCATCGAGAAGTACTTCGAGAACGAGCCGAAGACCACGCCGGTGCGCGAGGTGTGCCAGGCGCTGCGTCGCGGCGAGCCGTCGTAGGTGATCCCGTGGTAGATCTCGTCGCTGACCAGGCGTACGCCGCTCTCCTCGCACCAGCGGGCGATCGCGTCGAGGTCGTCAGGCAGCAGCATCGTGCCGGTGGGGTTGGCGGGCGAGGCGACCACGAGGCCGGCGACGGGTCCCTCGACGGCGGCGAGCTGCTCGACGGTCGGCTGGAACCGGGTCTCGGGACCGCAGTCGATCTCGACGACCTCGCAGCCCAGGGCGGTGAGCACGTTGCGGTAGCAGGGGTAGCCGGGACGGGCCATCACCACCCGGTCGCCGGGCTCGAACGCCGCCAGGAACGCGAGCAGGAAGCCGCCCGAGGAGCCGGTGGTGATCACGACGTCGTCGAGGCTGACGTCGATCCCGGTCGTGCGCCGGTGGTGTGCTGCGACGGCCTCGCGGAGGCCGGGGACACCGGTCGCCACCGTGTAGCCCAGTGTCTCCTCGTCGAGCAGCCGCTTGGCCTCCTCGCGGACGGCCTTCGGGGCGCCGGTCGACGGCTGCCCGGCGACGAAGTTGACCAGGTCACCGTGGCTGAGCTGGCGGCGCTGCGCCGCCGCGAGCAGGTCCATCACGTGGAAGGGCGGCACGTTCGACCGCTTTGCCACCTGCATCCGGTTGCTCACGCCGCGACCCTAACGCCCGGATCAGACCGTGTGGCCCCCGCCCGCCGCCAGGTGGAAGGCCGGCTTCGACAGGGCGGGCACGTCGAGCACGCGCGGCTGGTGCCCCAGGCCCGCCGGGAGTAGCGGACGATAGCGTCACGCAAATGAACCGACACTTCCTCCTCCGCCGCAACGTGGCCCGGCTGGCCCTGCGGGCCGCGCGCTGGAAGACGGTCGGGTCGGTGCCGCAGCGGGCCGTGCTCGTCGGGGCGCCGCACACGTCCAACTGGGACTGGGTGCTGACCATGCTGCTGGCCTGGGACAACGACATCCAGATCAAGCTCCTGGTGAAGAAGGAGTTCTTCCGGGGGCCGCTCGCCCCGCTGCTGCGCGCGACCGGCGCGGTCGAGCTGGACCGGGCGGACCCGGGGGCCACCATCGCCAACCTGATGCGCGAGGCCGTGGGGGACCAGCCGTTCGTGCTGGGCCTGGCGGCCGAGGGAACCCGCAGCAAGGGGGAGTTCTGGAAGTCGGGCTTCTACCGCATCTCCCAGGAGAGCGGCCTGCCGATCACCCTGGCCTTCCTCGACGGCCCCTCGCGCACGGTCGGCTGGGGACCCACGTTCACCCCGACCGGCAACGTCCGCGCCGACATGGACCTGGTCCGGGAGTTCTACGCGGACAAGACGGGGATCAAGCCCGAGGGGTTCACCACGCCGCGGTTGCGCGAGGAACCCGAGTTGGGCTGACCGTGCTCAAGCAGGCGCCGCGCGCCTCGAGCTCATCGTCCTTGTGGCGCGAGCTGCCATCTCCCTGCTCGACCCCGTGGCCGAGTCAGCGGAGGACTTGCCCTTGACCCGCCCCACCCCCGGGAGCAGGATGCAACACATCGGAAAAACGTTGCAGGGAGTGGGAGCGATGGACGTACAGGTCAGTGGCGGTCAGGTTCGGGGCGCCGAGGAGGGCGGGATCAGCCGCTTCCTGGGGGTGCCGTACGCCGCAGCCCCGTTCGGCGCACGACGGATGGCGCCGCCGCAACCCGTGGAGCCGTGGGAGGGGGTGCGCGACGCCACCGCCTACGGGCCGACCGCGCCGAAGGGCGACTACCCGCCGCAGTACCAGCCCCTCCTGCCCGAGCAGGTGATCCCCGGTGAGGAGTGCCTGAACCTCAACGTCTGGACCCCGAGCACCGCGCTCGCGGGCCAGGGCGGGCTGCCGGTGCTGGTCTGGATCCACGGCGGCTCCTTCATGAACGGCTCCGGCTCGGTCCTGGAGTACGACGGCACGAGCTTCGCGCGCGACGGCGTGGTCTGCGTGACCATCAACTACCGGCTCGCGGCGGAGGGGTTCCTCTACACGGAGGCCGACGCGGCCGGCGGGACCGCCAACCTGGGCCTCCAGGACCAGGTAGCCGCGCTGCGGTGGGTGCAGGAGAACATCGCCGCGTTCGGTGGCGACCCGGCCCGGGTGACGGTCGCCGGTGAGTCGGCCGGCGCGATGAGCGTGACCACCCTGCTGGCCATGGATTCCGCGCGCGGGCTGTTCGCCCAGGCGATCACGCAGTCCGGCGCGGCCGCGCACACCCTGACACCCGAGATCGCGCTGACGGTGACGCGCACCCTGGCCGAGGCCCTCGGCGTCGAACCCACTCGCGAGGCCATCGCCGGCGTGGAGCTGGACCGGCTGGTCCGGGCCGCCTCCGATCTCGTGATCGAGGTGCAGACCGTCCCGGACCCGGAGAAGTGGGGGATGCTGGCGCTCAGCCTGCTGCCCTTCGCGCCGGTGATCGACGGCACCGTGCTGAGCCAGCACCCGCTCGAGGCCTTCGCCGCCGGCTCCTCCGCCGACGTCGACGTGCTGGTCGGCTCCAACCGGGAGGAGTCGCGGCTGTTCCTGGTCGCGCCCGGCGCCATCGACTTCGTCGACGAGCCGACGCTGGTGGGCGGGGCCGCGGCCTACGGCCTCTCCCCCGAGGGCCTCGAGCTCTACCGCAAGAACAGGCCCGACGCCTCACCCGGCGACGTGATGGCGGCCGTGGTCAGCGACTGGTTCTTCGCGGTGCCGGCCGTCCGGCACGCGGAGGCGCGCGAGACCGGCGGCGGCCGCACGTGGGCCTACCGCTTCGACCGGCCCTCGCCGGAGGACAACCACCGGTTCGGTGCCTGCCACGCGGTGGAGATCCCCTTCGTGTTCGACAACATCGGCCTCGACCAGACCAAGCCCCTGATCGGCGACACCCCGTCCCAGGAGGTCGCCGACGCCGCCCACGGCGCGTGGGTCGCGTTCGTGTCGTCGGGCGACCCGGGGTGGGCGCCGTACACCTCCGTGACCCGGACCACGGGCGTGATCACCGAGCAGGTCACCGTCGTCGAGGACCCCGACGGCGACGAGAGAGCGACGTGGGACGGGATCCGCTAGCCGCGGAGGGGCTCAGCCCGCAGGTCCGGGCCTTCCGGGTGGCCCGTCGTACGTTCGTCGCGGGCCAGCGCGTCGAGCTCGCCGACGTCGCGGCCACCGTGGGCGTCAACCGGGTGACGCTGCACCGCTGGCTGGGCAACCGTACGGCGGTCCTCACCGAGGTCGTCTGGTCGCTCACCGAGCCGACCCTCGCCCTGTGCGACAGGTCGGCAGGTGGTCGCGGCGGCGCCCACGTGGCGGACGCGATGGCGCAGTTCGTCCGGCTCACCGTGGAGCACCACGGCATGCGGTCCTTCCTCGAGCGGGAGCACGAGACCGCCCTGCGGATCCTCACCCGGCGCGACCACGACTTCCAGCCCCGCCTGATCGCCGCCGTGCAGGCGCTCCTCGTGCGCGAGCAGCGGCGTGGCCACCTCGACGGCGACTACCCGCTGGACGACCTCGCGTTCCTGGTCGTGCGGGTGGTGGAGAGCTTCGTGTACGTCGAGCACATCGCCGGCGAGGAGCCCGACCCGGAGCGCGCGGCCCGGGCCCTGCACTTCCTGCTGCGCTGACTAGCTGGCCTGGCAGGAGCGGGGCAGGGCCACCCGGAAGGTGCTGCCCCGGCCGACCTCGCTCTCCACGGTCACCACGCCCTCGTGGGCGGCCACGATGGAGCCGACGATGTTCAGCCCGAGGCCGGTGCCCGGGATGTGCAGCTCCTGGGCCTCGGTGCCCCGGAAGAAGCGGCCGAACACGTGCTCGACCTCCTCCGGCGCGATGCCCATCCCAGTGTCCCGCACCTCGAGCTCGATCGCCTCGGCGCCGTCCCGGAGGACGACGGTCACCGAGCCCCCGGCCTCGCCGTACTTGACGGCGTTGGAGAGCAGGTTGTCCAGCACCTGCCGGATGCGGTGCGCGTCGACGTGGGCCGTGGGCCGGTCGAGGGTCTCGACCTCGATGGTCAGCCCGGACTTCTCGGCGACCGGCCGGGTCGCCTCCACGGCCTCGTTCACCAGCGCGGCGAGGTCCACCGGCGCGCACTGCAGCTGCAGCTTGTCCTCGCCGACCTGTCCCACGTGGAGCAGGTCCGAGAGCAGCGTGCGCAGCCGCAGGGCGTTGCGCTGGACGACGCGCAGCTGCGTCGTGACCTCGGAAGGCAGTCCTTCGTGGTCGCAGAGCAGCTCGAGGTAGCCGAGCACCGAGGTGAGCGGCGTGCGCAGCTCGTGCGACACCGAGGACACGAACTCGTCCTGGACCTGGATGGCGCGCATCAGGTCGGTGATCTCCTGGTAGGCGAGCGCGGAGCCGAGCCGCTCGCCGGCCGGGCCACGGACCTGCCGGGCGGAGGTGGAGTACGCCAGTCGGGTGCGCGGGTCGTCGCCCACCCAGTAGGTGTAGTCGTCGAACTCCTCGCCCTGGACGGCGCGGTGGGACGGCATGTCCTCCTTGGACATCAGCGTCTTGCCGTCCGGGAAGTAGACGTGCCCCAGCTGCCCCGCTACCCCGTCGTGACCGTCGGGGAAGGGCGCGGACATTCCCTCGCGGTGGCGACGGTTCATCCGCTCGTAGCGGCCGTCGCTGCCGATCAGCAGCAGACCCACGCTCACCGTGTCGAAGATCGCCTCGAGGGTCTGCCGCTCGTGCTCGACCAGCGCGTTGGCCTCGACGAGCCGTTCCTCGTGCCGGCGCTGCTCGGTGATGTCCAGGATCTGGGAGATGAAGTGCACCGGCCGGCCGTCCGGTCCCCGCACCAGCGCGACGGACAGGTCACCCCAGACGACGTGGCCGTCCGCGTGCAGGTAGCGCTTGCGCAGCCGGTAGGAGTCGATCTCCCCGGCCACGGCCTGGCCGAACAGCTCCAGGTCGGCGTCGAGGTCCTCGGCGTGGGTGAGCTCCTGGAAGCCCCGGTGGGTCAAGGTGTCCGGGTCGTGGCCGAGCATGTCGCAGAACGCCCGGTTGACGTCGAGCAGCTGACCGTCGAGGCCGACCAGGGCCATCCCGATCGGCGAGTGCTGCAGGGTCAGGCGCCACAGGTCGGTGCCGTCGGCTGGCGCGTACACGCGACACCTCCCTCGACGCCCGAGCAGGGGGTCTCTTCCGCCCGCCAATCCACAACTTTAGTCCGGTATGAGGGGTTAAGGAGGGGTTTGTCCAACCCCGCTAGAACACGTCCGGGCACCACGGGGCACGGCGCCAGCCGAACGCCGTGGAGGCGGCCGCGACGGCGCCGGGGGTGTGCTCGGTGACCCGGCGGACCCGGTGCAGGTCCGTGAGGCCCACGCCGCCGAGGTAGACGCTGCCCAGCTCCAGGACGCCCAGGGAGAGGTCGGGCGCGGTCGTCACGCGGGTGACCCGGGCCGTCGAGCCGTCGGGCGACCCGTCGGTGACGAGCCGGTAGCGCCCGGTGTTGGCGGGCAGCAGGGGGTCGTCCACCTCGATCACGAGGTCCACGCCGGCGGCGTACTTCCGCGCCGTGAGCGCGCTCTCGACGTCGATCACGCGCAGGTAGAGGTTGTCGGTGATCGTGGTGCCGACCGCGCGGGCGTCGGTGACCAGGTGGCGCAACGGCTCGTCGACGGGGGCGCACCACAGGGCGAAGGTGCGGGCCAGGTCGAGGTCCAGGAGGTAGCGCCAGAGGCCGGCGTGGGCCGCGGGGTCCTCGGCCCACACCTCCCTGATCCTGGTCTCACCCTCGGGCTCCTCCTTGAAGTTCTCCTTGAACCGGTACGTCGCGAAGCCGTCCGCGTCCCCGGCCTCGTCGTAGTGCACGACGTGGCGGAGCTCGGAGGCCCCGCCCCGGGCGAACTCCACGTCGAAGAGCGCGAACTCCCACACCGCGTCGTCGCGCACGAACGCCCCGGGCCGGTCCGCGCGCATCGAGGCGTGCAGCCCGGGCGCGATCCGCTGGAACTCCTCGCGGGTGACCTCGTCGACCGAGCCCGAGGTGGCGACGCCGGGCAGGAACGCGAGCCGCCGGCTGGTGCCCTTCAGCACCGCCCGGGACGACGCCGGGCCGTACCCGAACCGCCCGTAGATCAGCGACTCCGAGGCCCACAGCACGGCGAGCGGCTCCCCGCGCTCCGCGATCGCCTCGAGCTGGTGGCGCATCATCGCGGAGAGCAGCCCCCGACGGCGGTACGGCGGGTGCACGGTCACCGCGGTCACCGCGGCGGTGGGCACGTCGGCGCCGCCCGGCACGGTCAGCCGCCGGGCCAGGTCACCGCAGGTGGCGACCCAGCGCCGCCCCACCTTGAAGCCGAACATCCGGTCGTTGTCGAGGACCCGACGGTCGAGGTCGAAGGTCTCCGGGTGCGACGCCTCCTGGAAGCCGCGCGAGATCGCGGCGTTGAACTCCTTGAAGGTCGCGTCGGTGACGTACTTCAGCTCCGGTGAGGTGAGGTGCGGCGCGGGGCTGACCTTCTTCGTCGAGCGGGTTGGCGACATCCCTGCATTCCACCGGACGCGGCCGCGCGCGCCAAGTGGAAAAGCCCTCAGCCGGCCGCGCGACGCCCCGCACGGCGCCCGAAGTAGGAGCCCTCCGCGAGCTGGGTGCCGGAGGCGTAGCCCTTGCCGTCCTGGGCGATGTTCACCGCGCACGCCCCGGCGGCGAAGAGCCCCCTGATCACCGAGCCGTCCTCGCGCTGCACCCGCCCGTCGACGTCGACGCGCATCCCGCCCATGGTGAAGCCGGCGTACATCGCCCTGCCCAGCGTCAGGTCGTAGGCCCCCCACGGACCGGTGTCCTGCGCCTCGATCCAGTCGGGGTGCTTGTGGAGCTCGGGGTCCTCCCGGCGCTCCGCGTTCTGGTTGTACGACGCCAACGTGGCCACGAGCGCGCCCTGGGGGATGCCGAGCCCCTGCTCCATCTCCTCCGGCGTCTCCCAGCCGTCGATGAACGGGCACAGCGGGAACGCGGGGTGCTCGATGTGCACCGAGTCGACGATCAGGTACGCCGCCTGGCCGGGCTGGTCCATCACGAACCCGGACGTGCGCGAGTGGTAGGAGTCCTCCGCGACGAACCGCTTCCCCTGCTGGTTGACCACGATCCCGGTGACCATCTTCGAGGGCGGATAGAACGGCGCGGTGATGAACGCCTGCTCCATGAACCGCAGCTGCGCGCCGACCGAGGCGCCGAGGCGGATGCCCAGCCCGTCGTCGTACGTCGAGGCCAGGGGGAACAGCTTCGAGCCGAGCTGGGGGGTGAGCTCCTTGACCATGGTGTCGTTGCCGACGTAGCCGCCGGCGGCGATCACCACGGACCCCGCCCGGATGAAGCCGCGCTCGTCGAACCTGCGCCAGCCGAGCCCGACGACCGCGTCGTCCTCGACCACCAGCGTCGCCGCCCCCGTCTCGTAGCGGACCTCGATGTCGGTCTCGGCCAGGCGCTGGTCGAGCAGGTCCATCACCATCTTGGCGCCGCCGGTCTCGCCGGCGACCGGCACCTTGTGCCCCCGGGGCGCGGGGACGGCGAGGTCGCGGAAGGGGTGCACCTTCTCGTTGCCGGTGTACATCAGCCCCTCGGTGCCGGGCTGGATCACGGCCTTGCCGGGGAAGAACGAGCGCTCGAACTCCATCCCGAGCGCCTCGATCCAGTCGAAGTGCTCGACGCTGTCCTCGCAGAAGGCGCGGATCTTCTCCTCGTCCGGGTCGAGGCTGACCGCCATCAGGTACTTGAACATCTCCTCGGCGGAGTCCTCGATGCCGGTCGCCTGCTGCACGGCGGTGCCGCCGCCGAGATAGAAGTGGCCGCCGGACATCGCGCTGGTGCCGCCGTACTCCGCGGCGCGCTCGAGCAGGATCACGCTCGCGCCCGCCCGGGCCGCCTCCAGCGCGGCACACCCCCCGGCGATGCCGAACCCCACGACCACCACGTCGACCTCGTCGCTCCAGGTCTCGACGTCGGTCGCGGTGACGGGGGTGGGGAGGTCCAGGCTCATGCCCGGAGTCTAGGAGGAAACTAGAACAAGTTCTAGCGGGTCCGGAGCCACTTGACGTAGGGCATCTGGGTGAAGCCCACGCGCCAGCTCCTCACCGTGTAGGTGTGGTGGCCGGTCGTGCCTCCGGCCCCGCCCCAGTTCTGCTCCAGCGAGCCGATCGTGCCGTTGCCCGCGGCGTTGACCGAGGAGCCGATGACGACGCCGGTGTGGCCCACGTCGTTGAAGGAGGCGCTGGTGGAGAGGCTGAGCACGTCGCCGATGCGGGGGGCCTTGCCCTTGGCGCCGTTGGCGATCCGCACGAACCTCGACGGGTAGGCCGCGGCGTACCGGTCGACGGCCTGGGCGCCGTTGGCCACCACGGCGGCGACGTGGAAGCGGACCGCGAGGAAGCGGGCGACCAGCTCCACGCACTGGTAGCCGCGGTAGTAGATGTCCGACCCGGCGTAGGGCCGCACGACCGCACCGCCGCCGGTCCGGGCGCCGTCGAAGGAGGGCCGCGCGCCGCAGGCGTAGACCCGGACGGCGGCGTCGGCGTAGTAGGCGCCGAGGGTCTTCGTGCCCGTGGCGCAGCCGGCCACGACCACCGTCGAGGTGGCGGCCGTGGCGGCCGTGGCGGCCGGCTGGAGGGTGACGACGGCGACCAGGCCGGCCAGCAGCGCGAGGACCGTCAGGGCCGTGCGCTGGAGGTGGCTTCGCGTGGTCGAGGTCATGACTGGACAGTAGGGATGTATTGTCGTATAAGCCGCATTGGGGACGAAGCGAACTAGTGGACCTCGTCAGGGGGCTTGCCGATCCACGGCTTTCGTGGTCAGCGTGCCGCCGAGCCGCCTCGTAGACTCAGGGCCCAGCCGCCGATCGCCGAGGGCCCGTCATGACGCTCGACGTCCACACGCTCGACCAGATCCTCCTGGTCGGGGCCGGTGTGCTGCTGCTGGGAATCCTCGCGGTGCGGCTCAGCGTGGGCGTGGGACTGCCCAGCCTGCTGCTCTACCTGCTGATGGGCGTGGCCCTAGGGTCCTCCGGCTTCGGGATCAGCTTCAACGACGCCGAGCTGGCGCACGCCCTCGGCTTCGCGGCCCTGATCCTGATCCTCGCCGAGGGCGGTCTCACCACGCCGTGGCCCGAGATCCGTCCGGTGATGCGACTGGGCGTCTCGCTGGCCACCATCGGGGTCGGGGTCAGCGTCCTGGTGATGGCGGTGTTCAGCCACTACGTCCTGGGCCTCACCTGGGAGCTGTCGGTCCTGCTGGGCGCGATCACCTCGCCGACGGACGCCGCGGCGGTGTTCTCGGTCCTGCGCCGGGTGCCGCTCCCACGCAAGCTCACCGGCTCCCTCGAGGCCGAGTCCGGCCTCAACGACGCCCCCACCGTGGTGCTGGTGACGCTGGTCAGCGCCAGCAGCGACCACGGCGTGCTGGGGTTCGCCGGTGAGATCGCCTGGGAGCTCGGCGTCGGGCTGCTCGGTGGCCTGGTGGTCGGGTACGGCGGCGCCTGGCTGCTGCGCCGCTCGGCCCTGCCCAGCTCTGGCCTCTACCCGTTGGCCGTGCTCTCCTTCACCGTCCTGGCGTACGCCGGCTCGGCCGCCCTGCACGGGTCCGGCTTCGCCTCGGTGTACGTCGCCGCGCTGATCCTCGGCAACGCGGAGCTGCCCCACCGGGCAGCGACCCGCTCCTTCTCCGAGGGGGTCGCCTGGCTGGCGCAGATCGGCCTGTTCGTGATGCTCGGCCTGCTGGTCAACCCCGACCAGATCGGCCCGCGGACCGTGGGGACGGCGATCGTGGCGGGCCTCGGCCTCACCTTCCTGGCGCGGCCGATCTCGGTGGCGGTCGCGTCCGTCGTGCAGCCGATGCCGCTGCGGGAGCTCGCCTTCGTCTCCTGGGCAGGGCTCCGTGGCGCGGTCCCGATCGTGCTCGCCACCATCCCGCTGGCCGCCTCGATCGACGGGGCGACCGAGCTGTTCAACATCGTCTTCGTGATCGTGATCGTCTACACCCTGCTGACCGGCCCGACGCTGCCGCTGGTCGCCAAGGTGCTGCGCGTCGCCCGGCGCAGCGAGCCGCGTGACCTCGAGGTCGAGGCAGCGCCCCTCGAGCGGGTCGCGGCCGACCTGCTCCAGGTGACGATCTCGCCCAAGTCGCTGATGCACGGCGTCGAGGTGGGGGAGCTTCGGCTGCCCCCGGGCTCGTCGGTGGCGCTCATCGTGCGCGACGGCAAGACGCTGGTGCCGGAGCGGCGTACGGTCCTGCGGCGGGGTGACGACGTCCTCGTGGTGACGCCGCGCAAGGACCGGGTCGCCACCGAGCAGCGGCTGCGCGCGGTCTCCGTCGGGGGTCGCCTGGCCCAGTGGCTGGGGAAGAAGGCGCCGAGCTGAGTCGGCGGGTCAGCCGACCGGGACGCAGGTCGCGAGGGGGGCGGCGAGCCTGATCCGCCGGGGTGCCTTGGGGTCCAGCCCCTGGAACCGGTTGCCGACCAGCACGTCGACGCCGGGGCCGAGATCGGTGTCGGTGACCTCCACCCTGGTGCGCGCGCCGAAGGCCTGCGCGACGAGCTTCGCCGCCGGGTCGTCGGGCTTCGTCGTCCAGACGATCGCCCGCCGGATCTCCGCGCTCTTCGGGGCGTTGCCGGCGTTGCCCGCCTTGAACCCGGCCGCCTCGACCTTGTCCAGCGTGGTGCTCGCGAGGCCCTCCTTGGTGCCGGCGTTGAAGACGCTCACCTGCACCTCGCTGCGGTTCAGGACCTTCTTGACCACCTTCTCGACCGACGAGCAGGTCTTGTCCTTCGCCTGGCCGCCGGGCAGCGGCGAGGTCAGCGCTCGGTAGCCGAACACCCCCATGCCACCGAGCACGGCGAGCAGCACGAGCAGGGTCACGCCCGTGGTCACCCTCCGCCCCGTCATCGACCAGTCACCGGGTCAGTCCTCGGCCACGAAGACACGGGCGTGCAGCACGTGGCGCTGCTGCAGCGCCGCCCGGAGCGCGCGGTGCAGGCCGTCCTCGAGGTAGAGGTCGCCGTGCCACTCCACGACGTGCGCGAACAGGTCGCCGAAGAACGTCGAGTCCTCGTCGAGGAGGGCGGCCAGCTGCAGGGTGTCCTTGGTGGTGACCAGCTCGTCGAGCCGGACCGGGCGCGGCGGCAGCTGCGCCCAGTCCCGGGGAGCGAGGTCGTGGGCCGGATACGGTCGCCCGTCGCCCACGCGCTTGAAGATCACGGCGCCACCCTATCGACGCTGGTCGAGGAGCAAGCGCAGCAAGCGTCTCGAAACCACGGTTACGCTGACCGCCATGACCGAGACCCAGGACCCGATCAGTGCCGAGGTGGCTGCTGGCTACGCCTTCGAGGGTCCGGCCCTCGAGCTCGGCGGGCTGATGCTGGACGCGACGACCCTGTCCGGCGTACCCGTCCGGATCCCGCTCGCGATGCTCAACCGGCACGGGCTCGTGGCCGGTGCCACCGGCACCGGCAAGACCAAGACCCTGCAGCTCCTCGCCGAGCAGCTCTCGGCCGCCGGGGTGCCGGTGTTCGCCGCCGACATCAAGGGCGACCTGTCCGGCCTGTCCGTGCCCGGCGCGCAGAACCCCAAGATCGTCGACCGCGCCGCGTCGGTGGGCCAGCAGTGGCAGGCCCAGGGCTTCCCGGTGGAGTTCTTCGCGCTCGGCGGGCAGGGCACCGGCATCCCTCTGCGCGTCACGATGACCGCCTTCGGGCCGACGCTGCTCTCCAAGGTGCTCGGCCTCAACGACACCCAGGAGTCCTCGCTGGGCCTGGTCTTCCACTACGCCGACCAGGCCGGGCTGCCGCTGCTGGACCTGGCCGACCTGCGGGAGGTGGTCAAGTACCTGACCTCCGACGAGGGCAAGGCCGACCTCAAGGACCTCGGCGGCCTCTCCAGCGCGACGGCCGGGGTGATCCTGCGTGAGCTGATCGCGTTCTCCGACCAGGGTGCCGATGCGTTCTTCGGCGAGCCCGAGTTCGAGACCAGCGACTTCCTGCGTACGACGGCCGACGGCCAGGGCCTGATCTCGCTCGTCGAGCTGCCCAACCTGGTCGACCGGCCGGCGGTGTTCTCCACGTTCCTGATGTGGCTGCTGGCCGACCTGTTCCACGACCTCCCCGAGGTCGGCGACGTCGACAAGCCCAAGCTGGTGTTCTTCTTCGACGAGGCGCACCTGCTGTTCAACGACGCCTCGAAGGCGTTCCTGGACGCGATCGCGCAGACGGTGCGGCTGATCCGCTCGAAGGGCATCGGCGTCTTCTTCGTGACCCAGTCGCCCACCGACGTCCCCGACAACGTGCTCGCCCAGCTCGGCTCCCGCGTCCAGCACCAGCTGCGCGCGGCGACGCCCAACGACGCCAAGGCGCTCAAGCAGACCGTGAACACCTACCCGCACTCGTCGTACGCCGACCTCGGCCAGGTGATCCTCTCGCTCGGCATCGGCGAGGCGATCGTGACGGTGATGAACGAGCGCGGGGCGCCGACCCCGGTGGCCTGGACGCGGCTGCGCGCCCCCGAGTCCCTGATGGGTGCCGCGGAGAACACGGCGATGGAGCAGGCGGTGAAGGCCTCACCCCTCTTCGCGAAGTACGCCGAGGCCGTCGACCGTGAGTCGGCCCGGGAGAAGCTGGCCGCCAAGCTCGAGGCCGGCGCCGCGCGGGCCCAGGAGGAGCAGGCCACCCAGGACCAGGCCACCCAAGCCACGGCCGAGGACAAGCTGCGCCACGAGGCCGACCGGGCCGCCAAGCGGCCGAAGTCCAGCGGCCGCTCGACCCGCCGGGACAAGTCCGTCGTCGAGGAGGTCATCACCTCCACGACCTTCCGCCAGGTGGCCCGCACCGCCGCCCGCGAGATCGTCCGCGGGATGTTCGGGACGGGCCGGCGCCGCTGACCGCTGCGCTCTGGTAGAAGCAAGGTGTGACCCAAGAAGACATCGAGCAGATCAAGCAGCTGAAGTACCGGTACCTGCGCACGCTCGACCTCAAGCAGTGGGACGACTACACCGAGTGCTTCCTTCCGGAGGTCACCTGCGACTACGCGGGCCTGCGGTTCGAGGACCGGGACGCGCTGGTGTCCTACATGCGCGCGAACCTCGGCGAGGGCCTGATCTCGATGCACCACGCCCACCACCCCGAGATCACCGTCGACGGCGACGAGGCGACCGGCCGGTGGTACCTCGAGGACAAGGTCATCGTCCCCG
The DNA here is from genome assembly GCA_025964795.1 of Marmoricola sp. Lineage (GTDB taxonomy): Bacteria > Actinomycetota > Actinomycetes > Propionibacteriales > Nocardioidaceae > Marmoricola. The sequence goes on along the minus strand of JAOPYC010000060.1, from coordinate 24,581 downwards.
AGCTCGACTTCGTGCTCGAGGGGGCCGCCTTCTACACCGATCGCTACGTCCGGACCCCGGACGGCTGGCGGATCGCGCGCACCGGCTACCGGCGCACCTACGAGATGAGCATGTCGACCGCCGACCTGACGTCCTACACGGTGAAGCGCGGGACGGCGTACGCCGGCTGAGCCGGTTACCCGTCGCGGGCTAGGTTCGACACGTGTCGAACCGCCTGATCCCCGCCGCTGCTGCCCGTGCCGTACAACGGCGGCTGGGCCTGGCCCTGCGGTCGCGGGTCGCGGGTGACGACGCCCCGGAGCGCGCCGCTCGCATCTGGGGCTCCGAGGGGGAGCGCTGGTTCACCAGCGAGGACCCGATCTGGCGGGTCAACGCCGATGCCGCGATGTTCCCCGGCGGCATCTCCGCCCTGCTGCTGCAGTCCCTGCATCCCTCGGCGATGGCCGGGGTCGCCGGGCACAGCGGCTACAAGGGTGACCCGTGGGGGCGCTTGCAGCGGACCAGCCACTACCTCGCGGTGACCACGTTCGGCACGATCGCCGACGCCGAGGAGTCCATCGCCCACGTCCGCTCGGTGCACCGGTTCGTGCGCGGCGTCGACGAGCGGGGCCGGCCCTACGCGGCCGACGACCCGCACCTGCTCCGGTGGGTGCACGTCGCCGAGATCTGGTCCTTCCTCACCGCCTACCAGCGCTACGCCGCGGTGCCGCTGACCGACGCCGAGGCCGACCTCTACGTCGAGCAGACCAACCGCGCCGCCGGCCTGCTCGGCGCCACCGACCTGCCGACCACCGTCCGCGAGCTCGACGAGGCCATCGAGGGCTACCGGCCCGAGCTCGCCAGCACTGCGGCCGCGCGCGAGGCCACGCGCTTCATGCTGCTCAACCCGCCGGTCCCGATCGCCGCCCGGCCCGGCTACGCCCTGATCGCGGCGGGTGGGGTGGCGCTGCTCCCCACCTGGGCCCGCCGGTCGCTGCGGCTCCCGGTCTACGGGCCCGGGGTCGCCGTCGCCGCGCGAGCGGGCGGGTTGTCCACCGCTCTCGTGCGGTGGGGGATGGCCGGTCTCGACGACCGCGCTCCCGGTGACCGGGAGCCGCGGGAGGCGACGGCTTGAACGCCGCGATCGCGCGGCGCAACGCCTGAGCCGGGGCACGCCCCGGCCTGAGCGGGAGACGCTCAGGACAGCTGGGCCCCGATCAGCTCGCAGGCCTCCTGCAGCCGGCTGCCCAGGTAGGTCCCCGGGAGGTTCCGGCGGCTGCGCGGCGAGGTGAAGGCGTTCCCGGCGTAGAACACCGTGACGCCCCGCGCGTGGGCGGCGCGCAGGGACTCGATGGCACGGGCGCGGCCGCTGCTGATGTGGGACACGATCACGACCGCCTCGGCCGCGGTGGCCTGGACGGCGGCGGTCACCGCCGGCACGGGGACCCGGGCGCCCAGGAGGCGGCAGCCCCACCCGTCGTACCGCAGCAGCACGGTGAGCGCCTCGAGCCCGATGGTGTGCAGGTCGGTCGGCCCGCAGGCCAGCACGATCGAGGCCGAGCGCGTCGGTGCGGGAGCAGAGGAGGTGAGCGTCTCCAGCCACGCGCGCGCCGCCTCGGTGGTGAGGTTCTCGGTCTCGATCGTGCAGCGGCCGGTCTGCCACCACAGCCCGATCTGCTGCATCGCGGGGAGCAGCACGTCGTCCAGGCAGGAGGTGAGTCCCAGGGCGGCCCGGGCCTCGCGCAGGCGACCCTGCACGGCGGCCGCATCCGAGTTCTCCGAGGCGACCAGGACGGCGGCGATGTGCTCGGCCTCGGGCCCGCTGAGGCCGAGGATCCTGCGCACCTCGTCGGCCGCGATGCTGGCCCTCTTGCCGCGGGCGATCTCGTCGCGCATCAGCCGCAGCGCGTGCAGGTCGGCCGGGGAGTAGCGCCGGTGCTTGCCGAGGTCGTGCTCGAGGGGCGGGATGCCGTGCCGGAGCTCCCAGGAGCGCAGCGTCGGGATCGGGACACCCAGCTCACGGGACACCTCCGCGATGGGCAGCCCGGCAACGTCGACCATGTCCCTGTGAGCCTCCCACGCCGGCGGTGTTGCTGGACCGTCCCGGTCGTGATCACGGAGGATCAACCCGGGAGGAGCCCCTCACCAGATCCTAGGAGGGCACTGCAGGCGCTGCGCAGCGACGTGTCTAGGTGGGTCCCCGGCACGTGGCGGCGCAGCCGGGGGGAGCCGAAGGCCCCGCCGGCGTAGAACACCTGGACCCCCAGTGCCGAGGCGGCCCGCAGCGACTGGGTCGCGGTGAGCCGGTTGGACCGCAGGTGGGAGACGATCACCACCGCCCCCGGGACGTTGGCGCGGACGGCGGTGGTGAGCGTCAGGATCGAGACCCGCGGGCCGAGGACCCGGCACCGCTGCTCCTGGTTGCGCAGGAGCACGGCCAGCGCCTCGAGACCCAGCGAGTGCTGGTCGGCGGGGCCGCAGGCCAGCAGGACGGGCGCCGCGTCGGTGGGCTCCGGGGCGCGGAGCGCCAGCCGCTCCAACCAGCCACGGGCGGCTTCGGTGGCCAGCCGCTCGTCCTCGATGTCGAGGTGTCCGGCCTGCCACCACCGCCCCAGCTGGCGCATCGCCGGGAAGAGCACCTCGTCCATGCAGGCGCCGAGCGTGAGCACTCCGACGGCCAGGTCCAGCTGCTCGCGGACGCAGTCGCTGTCGCGGGCCAAGGCCGCACCCAGGATCTCGCGGACGAACGCGGCCGCGGGGTCCGGGGGATGGCTACGCGCTGCCATGGCCACCCCTCTGCTGCCGCTGCTGGCCAGGATGTGCCCACGGGCGCCGGCCGCCAATCGTCGGCACCATCTTGCATAGGTTCCAGCGGTGACTTCAGCCCTACGTCGGGGCACGATCCTTGAAGGGTTCAGACCAGAGCCGTCCAGCACCTTCTACCGGCATGCGGCCTCGGAGCCCGGGACCTGCGCCGGGGTTCGGAGAGCTCATGGTCACCACGCACACCGACACGACCGGCACCGACGTGCCCAGGCTGCTGGAGGGCGGCCGGGGAACCGCGCACGACCGGCGCAAGCGGGAGACCGCGGCGCTGTGGGCGCGCGTCTCCGGCTCCGCCCGTGAGGACGAGCGGGCACGTCTGCGCGAGCAGATCGTGCTCGTGAACATGTCCTTGGCCCACGCGGTCGCCCGCCGATACGCCTCGCGCGGCATCTCGCTGGAGGACCTCGAGCAGGTGGCCTGCCTCGGCCTCGTCAAGGCGGTGCGCGGATTCGACCCGGGGGTCGGCAAGGACTTCGTGAGCTATGCCTCCCCCACCGTCAGCGGCGAGGTCAAGCGGCACTTCCGTGACCTGGGCTGGATGGTGCGCCCGCCCCGCCGCGTCCAGGACCTGCAGGCGCGGATCAACTCCCTGGTGGCCGACTCGGCCCCGTCGCAGGCAGCGGTCGAGCGTCCCGCCGACATCGCGGAGGCGCTGGGTGTCGACCAGGCCCAGGTCGTCGAGGCGATGACCTGCCGCGGCGCCTTCGCCCCGATGTCGCTGGACGCGCCGCTCGGGGAGTCGGGTTCGTCGTCCTCGCTGGGCGACCTGCTCACCTCCCCACGCAGCGACTACGACCACGTGGAGAACGCGCTGGTGCTCAGCCGGGCCCTGGCCTCCCTTTCCTCCCGCGAGCTGCTCATCCTGCAGCGGCGGTTCTGGGACAACCGCACCCAGCTGGAGATCGGCGAGGAGGTCGGCCTCAGCCAGATGCAGGTGTCGCGGATCCTGGCCCGGATCCTGACCTCGCTGCGTGAGGTCGTCGAGGGTGACGACGAGGAGCTGCCCCGCAGCGCCTAGCCGAAAGCCGGCCCCGTCCTGGTGGACAGACCATCAGGACGGGACCGGCCTCGGCGCTGGTGGCCCCAGCAGTTCCATCGGCGGAGGATAGGGGATTCGAACCCCTGAGGGCGTAAACCCAACCCGCTTTCCAAGCGAGCGCCATAGGCCACTAGGCGAATCCTCCGCCGGGAAGGCTACCCGTCCGGATCAGCCGGTGAGAAATCGCCTCCGCTCGCTGGCAGCCCGAGCCCGATTCGCCCGAGGTGGGCGCTGCAGGTAATCTCTGCGCCAACCCCCCATGCGGCGGTAACTAGCTGAATCCCCCAGGGCCGGAAGGCAGCAAGGGCAGGCAAGCTCTTCCGGGTGCATGGGGGGCCTTTGTCTGTCGTCCCGGTCATCTAGGGTTCACGTGTGGAACCCACCCTCGCTCTCTACCGCCGCTACCGGCCGGAGACGTTCGCCGAGGTCATCGGTCAGGACCACGTCACCGAGCCCCTGCGCGCCGCCCTGGCGAACAACCGGGTCAACCATGCCTACCTGTTCTCCGGTCCCCGCGGCTGCGGCAAGACCACCAGCGCCCGCATCCTGGCCCGCGCCCTGAACTGCGAGCGGGCGCCGATCTCCGACCCGTGCGGCGAGTGCCAGTCGTGTCGCGACCTCGCCCGCGGAGGCCCCGGGTCGATCGACGTGATCGAGATCGACGCCGCCAGCCACGGCGGTGTCGACGACGCGCGCGACCTGCGCGAGCGCGCGTTCTTCGCCCCGGTCAGCAGCCGGTTCAAGGTCTACATCATCGACGAGGCCCACATGGTCAGCTCGCAGGGCTTCAACGCCCTGCTCAAGCTGGTCGAGGAGCCCCCGGAGCACCTCAAGTTCATCTTCGCCACCACCGAGCCCGAGAAGGTCATCCCGACCATCCGCTCGCGTACCCACCACTACCCGTTCCGGCTGATCCCGCCGCGCACCCTCTCGGACTATCTGGCCGAGCTGTGCGCCAAGGAGGGCGTCAAGATCGACCCCGCGGCGCTGCCGCTGGTCGTCCGGGCCGGTGCGGGCTCGGCCCGTGACTCGCTCTCCGTGCTCGACCAGCTGCTCGGCGGCGCGGGACCCGACGGGGTGACCTACGAGGTCGCGACCAGCCTGCTCGGCTACACCCCGGACAACCTGCTCGACGAGGTCATCGACGCCTTCGCCGCGGTCGACGGTGGCGGGGTCTTCAGCGTGGTCGACAAGGTCATCGAGACCGGTCAGGACCCGCGGCGGTTCACCGAGGACGTGCTCCGCCGGCTGCGCGACCTGGTGATCGTGGCGGCCGTCCCCGACGCCTCCGCCTCGGGCCTCATCGACGCCCCCGCCGACCAGGCGGAGCGGCTGGTCGCCCAGGCGGCTCGGTTCGGCCGCACCGAGCTGGTGCGGGCGGCGGACATCGTGGCCTCGGGGTTGACCGAGATGCGCGGGGCGACGACGCCGCGGCTGCTGCTCGAGCTGATCTGTGCGCGGTTGCTGCTGCCGGCGGTCGACTCCGACTCGCTGGGTCTCGGTGCTCGGCTCGATCGTCTCGAGCGGCGGGTTGCTGTGTCCTCGTCGTACGGCCCTGTGGCTGGGGTCAGCGGCGGTGCCGGCGGGGGCCCTGAGTCCGTCCCCACCGCTGCCGCACGTCCCGCTCCTTCCCCGGTCCCCGAGTCAGCTACCGAGTCCGCTCCCGCTCCCGCTGCCGCGGTCGCCTCGCCTTCCGCGCCCACGTCCGCGCCTGCCACGGACGCGCCTGCCACGGAGGCACCGGCGACGGAGGCACCGGCCGCGGAGTCGTCCGGTGCAGCGGCGGGGCAGCTGTCGCTGGCCGACGTACGCCGGATCTGGCCGGACCTGCTGGAGGCCGTCAAGAAGATGCGGCGGTTCACCTGGATCCTGCTGAGCCAGAACGCGCAGGTGATCGGGGTGGACGCGACCAGCCTGACCGTCGGCTTCAAGACGGCGGGTGCGCGGGACTCGTTCGTGGGCGGCGGCAGCGAGGAGATCCTGCGGCAGGCCGCCATCGACATGATCGGGACCGACTGGAAGATCGAGGTCGCGGTCGACCCGTCGGCGCAGCCGGGGGCCGAGACGGCGCCGCGGGTGATCCGGCCCGCCGTGCCCCAGTCCCCGGAGCCACCGGTCGATCCCTCCGAGCAGGCGCCCACCGGGCCGCCGAGCTGGGCCACCGATGACGCGGCCCCGAAGGCGCGCCCGTCGGGGCTCGCGAGCGCACGCTCCAACATCACCGCCACCCGTCGCGGCGACGAGCCCGTCCCGGCCCACGCGCAGGGTCCCGACCTCGACGCCGACGCCCACCGCGACGACCCGTCGTCGGAGGACAACGGGCTGGACGGCACCGAGCTCCTCCAGCGTGAGCTCGGCGCCACCGTGATCGAGGAGATCCCCCATGACTGACCGCATCCCCGCGGCCCGAGACCGACGAACGCAGGAGCACACGCGATGACGAACAACCCCTTCGGCGACCTCTCCAGCGAGGGCGGCTTCGACCTGCAGGCCATGCTCGAGCAGGCCCAGCAGATGCAGGCCCAGCTGGTCGCCGCCCAGGAGCAGCTCGCCGCGACCACGGTCGACGGGTCCGCGGGCGGCGTCACGGTCACCGTGACCGGCACCGGCGAGCTCACCGGCGTCACCATCACCCCCGGGACCTTCGACGGTGACGACGCCGACTCGCTGGCGGACGTCGGCGACCTGGTCGTCGCGGCCTACCGCGACGGCAAGGCCCAGGTCGACGCCCTCGCGGCCCAGGCCCTGGGCCCCCTCGCCGGCGGCGGCCCCGAGGAGCTCGGTGGCGGCGAGCCCGGCCGACCACTCGGCTTCGGGGGCCCCGGTGTATGAGGGCGTCCTCCAGGACCTGATCGACGAGCTGGCGCGGCTTCCCGGGGTCGGTCCCAAGGGCGCCCAGCGGATCGCGTTCCACCTGCTGGCCTCCGACCCGCTCGACGTACGTCGCCTCGCGGACACCTTGATCGAGATGAAGGCCAAGGCGAAGTTCTGCAAGGTCTGCGGCAACGTCTCCGAGGAGGAGCTGTGCCGCATCTGTCGCGACCCGCGTCGCGACCCGGCGTTGATCTGCGTCGTCGAGGAGCCCAAGGACGTGGTCGCCATCGAGCGCACGCGTGAGTTCCGGGGGCGCTACCACGTGCTCGGTGGGGCGATCTCGCCCCTCGAGGGCATCGGACCGGAGCAGCTCCGGATCCGTGAGCTGATGGGCCGGCTGGCCGACGGGGTGGTCACCGAGGTGATCCTCGCGACCGACCCGAACATCGAGGGAGATGCGACCGCCGCATATCTCAGCAGGAACTTGGCCGCGCTGGACTTGCGCGTCACCCGTCTGGCGAGTGGACTGCCAGTGGGCGGGGATCTCGAGTACGCCGACGAGGTCACGCTCGGCCGAGCATTCGCAGGAAGGCGCAACGCAGGTGACTGAACCAGACGTGGGACCCGAGCTCGAGGAGTTCGCCCAGCAGATTGCCGACGGGGTGGAGTCGTTCCTCGTCAGCCTGCAGGCGCTGTCACGGGAGGAGGACGCCGGAACCGTCGTACCCCTGCTGCTGGTGGAGGTCAGCCAGATCCTCTTCACCGGCGCCAGGCTGGGCGCCCAGCGAGACTTCGCGCCGACCCTGGAGTACCAGCCCGACGTCGGTCCCGAACCCGACCTCGACGCGATGCGGCTGCGGCTGGCGCGGCTCCTCGACAGCGTGGACACCTACACCTTCAACTTCGACCCCTACGTCCCGGAGATCACCACCGCCCAGCTCTCCGACGACCTGACCAGCATCGCCAGCGACCTGGCCAACGGGATGCGCCACTTCCGTGCCGGTGACGTGTCGGAGGCGTTGTGGTGGTGGCAGTTCTCCTACGTGGCGACCTGGGGCAACAACGCGAGCGCGGTGCTGCGGGCGCTGCAGTCCGTGGTGGCCCACGACCGGCTGGACACCGACTTCGAGAGCGAGAGCGACCAGATCGCCGCGGCCGAGGCGGTACTGGACACCGGCGTGATCGGCACCTGACCGCACGTAGAATCGGGTGGGCCAAGGATCGGATCGGCAAGCATGTGCCGAGCTAGCAAGTGAGGGAGAGCAGCGCCGTGGGCATCGTGGTGCAGAAGTACGGCGGGTCCTCCCTGGCCGACGCCGCCGCCGTCAAGCGGGTGGCCCGTCGGATCGTGGAGGCCAAGAAGGACGGCAACGACGTCGTCGTCGCCGTCTCCGCGATGGGCGACAGCACCGACGAGCTGCTCGAGCTCGCCGAGGGGGTCAGCCCGCTGCCCCCGGCCCGCGAGCTGGACATGCTGCTGACCGCCGGCGAGCGCATCTCGATGGCGCTGGTGGCGATGGCGATCTCCGACCTCGGCTTCACCGCTCGGTCCTTCACCGGCTCGCAGGCCGGCGTGATCACCGACTCGGTGCACGGCAAGGCCAAGATCATCGACGTCACCCCGGGCCGCATCTCCGCCGCCATCGACGAGGGCCACATCGTCATCGTCGCGGGCTTCCAGGGCGTCAGCCAGGACACCAAGGAGATCACCACCCTCGGGCGTGGCGGCACGGACACCACCGCGGTGGCGCTCGCCGCTGCCCTCAAGGCCGACGTGTGCGAGATCTACACCGACGTCGACGGCGTCTTCACCGCCGACCCGCGGATCGTCCCGTCGGCGCGCAAGCTCGACCGGGTCACCTACGAGGAGATGCTGGAGCTGGCCGCCGGTGGCGCCAAGATCCTGCACCTGCGCTGCGTGGAGTACGCCCGCCGCTACGACATCCCGATCCACGTCCGGTCCTCGTTCAGCAGGCTCGAGGGCACGATCGTGCAGGGCAGCATCAACGACGAGGCCCACCAGGAGGCCACCATGGAAGCAGCGATCATCGCCGGCGTCGCCCACGACCGGAGCGAGGCCAAGATCACCGTGGTCGGCGTACCCGACAAGGTCGGCGAGGCCGCCCGCATCTTCGACGCGCTCGCCCGCGCCCAGATCAACCTCGACATGATCGTCCAGAACGTCTCGGCGGCCGCGACCAACCTCACCGACATCTCCTTCACCCTGCCGCGCACCGACGGGCAGGTTGCGATGGCCGCCCTCGACGCGCTCAAGGCCGAGATCGGCTTCGCCTCGCTGCTCTACGACGACAAGATCGGCAAGGTCTCGTTGATCGGTGCGGGCATGCGCTCCCACCCGGGCGTGACGGCGAAGTTCTTCAGCGCGCTGGCCCAGGCGGGCGTCAACATCGGGATGATCTCCACCTCCGAGATCCGCATCTCCGTCGTCGTGGACGAGGCCACCGTGGACGCCGCCGTGGCCGCGACCCACACCGCGTTCGACCTCGACTCCGATGACGTCGAGGCGGTCGTCTACGGCGGGAGCGGCCGGTGACGGGCGTCCGGCTCGGCATCGTCGGCGCCACCGGCCAGGTGGGCGTCGCCATGCGCCAGATCCTGCTCGAGCGCAGCTTCCCGGCCGACGAGGTCCGGTTCTTCGCCTCCGCCCGCTCCGCCGGCACCGTGCTGCCTTTCGGTGACCGCGAGGTCACCGTCGAGGACGCAGCCACCGCCGACCCGAGCGGTCTGGACATCGTGCTGTTCTCCGCCGGGGCCACCACGTCGCGCGCCCAGGCCCCTCGGTTCGCCGAGGCCGGTGCCGTCGTCGTGGACAACTCCTCGGCCTGGCGGATGGACCCCGACGTGCCCCTCGTCGTGAGCGAGGTCAACCCGGAGGCCATCGTCGAGGCCCGCAAGGGGATCATCGCCAACCCCAACTGCACCACCATGGCCGCGATGCCGGTGCTCAAGCCGCTGCACGACGCCGCCGGGCTCACCCGCTTGATCGCCTCGACCTACCAGGCCGTCTCCGGTTCCGGCGTTGCCGGCGTCGACGAGCTGGCCGATCAGATCGAGGCGGCCGGCGACAAGGCCCGCGAGCTGTCGTACGACGGTGCCGCGATCGACTTCCCGGCACCGGTGAAGTACGAGCGCACCATCGCCTACAACGTGCTGCCCCTGGCCGGCTCGATCGTGGACGACGGGCTCAACGAGACCGACGAGGAGAAGAAGCTCCGCAACGAGTCGCGCAAGATCCTCGGCATCCCCGACCTGCTCGTCTCGGGCATCTGCGTCCGCGTCCCCGTCTTCACCGGCCACTCGCTGGCGATCAACGCCGAGTTCTCGTCACCGATGCCCGTGGCCCGCGCGCGCGAGATCCTCGGTGCCGCCCCCGGTGTCGAGCTCAGCGACATCCCGACCCCGCTGCAGGCGGCCGGCCAGGACCCGTCGTACGTCGGCCGGCTGCGCCACGACCCCGGCGTCCCCGACGAGCGGGGCCTGGCGCTGTTCATCAGCAACGACAACCTGCGCAAGGGTGCGGCGCTCAACACGGTGCAGATCGCCGAGCTGCTCGCAGCCCGCTAACCCACGCCTTCTCCGGACACGCAGAACGGCCAGCGCGAGGTTCGCGCTGGCCGTTCTGGCTGGAAGCTGTGTCAGTTCGGGACGTTCACGACCGCGGTGATCGGGTAGTGGTCCGAGCCGGCGCTGCTGGGGGTGATGGCGTTGACCTTGAAGCTGGTGGCCCCACCCACACCGCGGGCGAGCAGGTAGTCGATCTGGGTGCCCCAGGTCTGGTGCCAGGCGCCGACGGTGCCGGGCCCACTGAGCCGCGTGTTGTAGCGACGACCGGCGTTCTTCGTGTCGACGAAGCCGTTCCCGACGAACGTCCCCTGCGGCATGTTGCCGTAGGGAGCGTGCTCCTCGGCGGAGTTGAAGTCGCCCCCGATGACCGTGGGCACCCCGGCGCAGGCGGCGCCGACGCGGGTCCCGACCCGGCGGACCGTGCTGTTGGAGTTGTTCAGCTCCGACATGATCTGGGCGACCTCGGCGTTGCGGTGGTCCGCCGACGCCTTGTCGTAGTTGCCCAGGTTGGTCAGCAGGTGAGCGTCCAGCACACAGATCTGGGTGCTCGGGTTGGACTTCAGGGAGAGCTTGCTCCAGGAGACCCAGCGGTCGACGTTGACGCCGGTGGTCTGGCCGTTGATGTTGGCGTGGGTCATCAGTGCCCCGTTGGACATCTGGCTCCACACGGCCGTCTTGTAGTAGATGCGGGCGGCCTGGGTCGAGGCGGAGCGGGTCGCGCCCAGCGTGTAGTCCCAGTTGCGGTTGTCGGCCAGGGCCCAGCCGGACGGGCGGAGCCTCGAGGCGAGGTCGTTGTACTGGGCGACACCTCCGGGGACGCCGGTGCCGGCGTTCGAGTTCTCCTGGGTGGCCACGATCGTGGCACCGGTGCCGTTGATCTGCGCGGCGACCTTGGGTCCGCGGCTGGCCCAGCCACCGGTGCTGGCGGCGAGCACGTTGAACGAGGTGAGCCCGACGGGGGTTCCGGCGGCCGGGGGGAGCGGAGCGGGCATCTGCGAGCTCATCGACGGGACCCAGTCGGTGGTGGTCGTCGGCGAGGGGGCGATCCAGCTGTCCCACGGGTAGGTCACGCCGGTCCAGTTCAGGGTCGAACCGTGGCGGGAGAAGACCTTGAAGTGCACGGCGTTGCCCGAGGCGGAGTTGACCAGGCGGCCGTAGGTCGAGAGGTCGGCGGTCCGCAGCGTCATCGAGGTCGCCGTCGTGTGACGGTACTTGCAGGGGTAGTAGCAGGTGGACGGCGACTTCGGGATGTTGCGGATGAGCGGCGACCAGGCGACGGTGTAGCTGTCGGCGTTGGCTCGGGCCGGCCAGGTGATGGTGATCGAGTCGCGGCCCCGGACGGCGCGGACCGTACGACGGGAGAAGTTCTGGGGGCGGCTGCTGGAGGTGCGCACAGCGGCCTTCCTGTGCTTGCGCCGCTTCTTGTGGTGCTTCTTCTTGTGGTGCCGCTTGCGCGCCGAGACGGCGTGGCCGCCCTGGGCGGCGGAGACGCGAGCGCCCGCAGGTGCCGAGGTCGTGGCAGCTTCGGCGGACCCGGTCACCGCCATCCCGGTGAAGGTGAGGGCGAGCATCATCAGGCTGAACAAGCCGAGTCGAAGGGTACGCATGGTGTGTGACTCCCGTGGATCGTAGTCAGCAGCGGGGGTTGCTGATATGTCCATATTGTCACGTGATGGGAGTGTTGTAACAGTTTCCGGGAAAATGGGACATATACCTCAGTAATGCCAGCCGTGTCGACTGGCGCGCACACCCCTGGTGCTGCTAGGGGCGTACGGCGTTGGCGCAGCCGGGAACGGCCGTCACCCGCGAGCGACGGCGTCGAGCAGCAGGCTCAGAAGCTCTCGGAGCGCTCCACGAACGAGGTGGTGATCCACAGCGAGAGCAGGAAGGCCAGGGCCGACAGCACCGGGACGACCACGAACATCCACCCCGACTCGAGGGAGCCGAGCAGGAACAGCAGCACGAAAACGGCCACCAGCCCGACGCCGAGGAAGCTGGTGCTGGTCGGGTCCGAGATGCGCCACAGCTGCAGCAGCACGGCGCCCAGGACGACCTGCACGGCCACGATCACCAGCAGGGCCAGCAGGCCGATCCCGCCACAGCTGCCCACGCCCCGGACCGACTCGCAGCCGCGGCCCGCCAGGAAGGCCAGCACCACGCCGACGAGGCCGACGAGGACACCCGTGGACACCGCTGCGACCCGCCCGGTGAGGGCGGGCATCCGCTCCGCGACCGTGCGTCGGGTGCGCACGGGGGCCGGCTCGGGGACGGGCCCGGGGACAGGGGCCGGTTCGGGAGTCGGTTCGGGGATGGGCGCTGGCTCGGGGACGGGGGCCGGTTCGGGGATCAGCTCGGGCGCAGTCGGCACGCTGGGAATCGCGACGGTCTGCTCGACCAGTGCTTCGTGGACGACGGGTGCCTCGACGACCGGCTCCTCGACCGGCTCCTCGACCGTGGGCTCGGTCGCCTCGGGGCGACGGGAGGGCGGGGGAACCGGCGGCAGCCGCTTGGCCGCGCCCGCCGCGGGGGCCAGACCTCCGTGGGGAGCGACCTCCTCGGTCGGCGTCGTGTCCTGCTCGACGTCCGTCCTGCGCGACTTCCGCTTGCGCCCGAAGCCCAGCAGCGGCGGCAGCTCCAGGTTGGGTTCCTGACCACTGTTCTCGGGTTCCTCAGCCATGGACCGCATCGTGCCACGGATGGGCGCGCCCGGAGGCTGCATCGGTCCTGATCCGGGAAAGCCCGCTCCCGGCTACTCCTGCGGCTCCGGGGCGAGCAGGCCGTTGCGCCGCAGACCGGCGACGAACGAGCTGACGTCCTCCCGCACCTGCGTCGGGCCGACCCCGTAGCAGGCGGCCACGTCCCCCACCAGCTCGTCCAGGTCGCGCTGCCCGTCGATCAGCCGCCAGATGTCCGCACCCGAGTCGTCGAGCACGACCGGGGGGGCGGCCAGCGTCTCCAGGCGCAGCAGCACCACCTGGTCCTCGGTGTCGACCACGGCGAGCTCCGGGTGCCGGACGAGGGGCCCGTGACTCATCGGCGGCCACCGATCAGTCGCCGGAGCTCGCGCAGGTCCCGCGGCAGGGCCGGCAGCGCGCGGGCCGCGCGACCCAGTCGGCGGAGCCGGTCCACGACCTGGGCACGTCGCCCGCGGCGGGTCCGGCGCAGGTCCGGCGTGACGAAGGGTGGGAAGACGGCGTGGAGCAGGAAGAGCGGCCGCCGGCGCCACGGCGTACGCCGGAGCGCGATCAGCCAGACCACCGTCGAGGAGTGGGGCCGGGTGCGCAGCCGCCAGCCCTCCAGACCGACCTGTCGCGCTGCATCGCCGGCAGCACCCGCCGGGGCACCCACTCCGGTGAGCAGGGGTGCCAGGGTGATGCTGGACCCGGTCGCCACCGCCAGCTCGGAGAGCACGGCCAGGTCGGCCGCCGACCAGGTGCCCAGGACGTGGTCGGTGAGCCCGTGCAGGTTCGCGACCGACCGCGGGTCGGTCTCGTGCCGCAGGTAGTGCAGTCCCGCGACGGCCGCGTGGGCGATGCGGTCGACGCAGGTCACGTCGCGCCCGGCGAGCACGACGCTGGCCCGCCGGTCCCACAGCAGCTCGAAGACCTCCTGGGCCGGCGCCAGGAAGCCCGGGAAGTAGTGGTGCAGGTCGATCTCGCACGGCCACTGGGGATGGTGCATCGTCACGGAGTGGTGCGGCATGGACAGCGGCCAGAAGTAGGGCCCACCCGCGACCCAGCCCAGCTCCTCGAGCGCGGCCACGGTCCGCGCGAGGTCCTCGGGGTCGACGAGGGCGTCGACGTCGGCCGAGACGTGCGGACCGCGCAGCCCCTGGAGCTGCAGCACCGGCCCCTTCATGGCCAGCACCCGGATTCCCAGGTCGCGTGCCAACCGGTCGACGAGGGCGTAGCCGAGCTCGACCCCGGCCCGGAGGCGCAGGGCCTGCTCCGGCGCGCTCATCGGTCCCCGGTCGCGAGCACGCCCTCGTGGACGAGGACGCGTACCGCCTCCGCCGTGGCCTCGGTCGGGCTGCCGGCCGGTGGCGCGCCGAAGTGCTTCCCGAGGGCGTCGGCGAGCGAGTCCAGGCCGAGGCCGCTCTCACCGACGAGCTCGACGACGACCGTGGCCAGCTCCGAGAGGAGCAGGACCCGACCCCCGACCAGGACGGCGGACCGGTCGCCGACGACGTACCAGTCGTCCAGCCCGCCGCGGCGCACCCAGGGTCCCGAGGCCGTCAACGGGGTCGTCATCGGGCACCGACGAGCTCGGTGACGAGGGGGGCCAGGTCGTCGGCGTCGCGGTAGTGCAGCCGCTGCAGGCCGCCGACGCCGTCCAGGAGCCCGGCCAGCCGGTGGAGCGGGCGCGACAGCCGGGCGAGCGAGGAGGTCTCCGGGGCCAGCGCGGCGAGGGCGTCCAGCGTCGCCACCGGCTCCAGCGACGGTGCACCGCGACGCGCGGGATCGCGGGCCAGGACGACCATGGAGGCCAGGTGGCACCTCGCGTCCAGGCCGTGGAGGCCCAGGTCGTCCGGCGACAGCTGGGACTTCGTCGCCTGCAGGGGCTCGAGCACCGACAGCGGCTTGGGGTAGGCCACCACCTGGTCGTCGCCGTCGATGGCGACGGTCTCGTCCGTGACGTAGCCGAGGTCGGTCGCGAGCCGGCGTACGGCGGTGGTCTTCCCGGCGCCCGAGGCTCCGACGAGCGCCACCGCGCGGCCGGTCCGGGGATCGGCCACCGCCCCGGCGTGGAACATCAGGAGCGTCCCGGCCCCCGCCACGATGGCGGCGGTGGTGACACGGGGGGACAGCGCATCCATCAGGTCGCGGTCGTCGCTGCCGGCCAGCGACCCGGCCGCGCGGGCCTCGGCGACGAGGGCGGGGTCGTCGTCGACGTACACCGGGATGCTGGTGGCGCGCGCTGCCCCGGGCCCCTCGTCCAGGCAGCGCGACCAGGCGGCGCGCACCCGGGCGGCGAGCCGCGCCGCGCCACTTCCTGCGATCTCCACCACGAAGGGCCGCCCCAGAGCCGTAAGGTGGACCGACTCGCCGCCGGTCGTGACATGGCCCATGTCTCGACCCTAGGGCGCTGGGGAACAGGTGGGGCGGGTTCATGGAACTGAGTGACTACGTCCGGGTGCTGCGCGCCCACTGGGTCGGGGTCGTCGTGCTGGCCCTGGCCTCGCTGGCGGTCTCGGTCGGGATCACGCTGGCCCAGCCGAAGATCTACTCCGCGAACGCCAACGGCTTCGTCGCGGCGGAGGGGACCAGCCAGCCCGGGGTGGGTTCCATCAACGACGCGCTGGCCAAGTCGCGGGCCAAGTCGTACGTCGACCTCGCCACCAGCCGGGCCACCGCCCAGCGGGTGATCGACCTGCTCGACCTCAAGGCCACGCCCGCCGGGCTGATCGGCCAGATCTCGGTCGTCCAGCCCGAGGACACCGTGCTGATCAAGATCACCGCTCGCTCGACCTCGCCCCACGAGGCCCAGGAGCTGGCCAACGCCTGGGTGACCGCCCTGGCCGGACAGGTGGCCAAGGTCGAGAACCCGAGCGGCAAGGGGTCCAGCCCGCTGTCGATCGTGCCGATCGAGTCCGCCGCCCTGCCGACGTCGCCGGTCTCGCCCCGGGTCGACCGCAACCTGGGGCTCGGCCTGGTCCTGGGGCTGATCCTCGGGCTGGGCTACGCCGTGGCGCGCTCCCAGGTCGACCGCCGCCTGCGTCAGGTCGCCGACATCGAGAGGCCCTTCGGCGTCGCCGTGATGGGCAGCGTGCCGGCGGCCGACCAGCTGGCCCGGCACGGCACGGGAGTGTTGTCGTCGGACCACCTCGACGAGCGCGACTGGCGGCTGGCCGAGGCGCTGCGCAAGCTCCGCACCAACCTGGCCTACCTCGACGTCGACAACCCGCCACGCGTCATCGTGATCACCAGCCCGCAACGGTCCGACGGCAAGTCCACCATCGCCACCCACCTCGCCGCGGCCATCGCTCTCGCCGGGGAACCCGTGACCCTCGTCGACGCCGACCTGCGCCGTCCCTCCGTGGCCGGGATCATGGGCCTGGTCGACGGGGCCGGCCTCACGCACGTGCTGATCGGCAAGGCCGGTGTCCACGACCTCCTGCAGCACCCCGCGCACTTCCCGGGTCTGGCGGTGCTGGCCTCGGGCAACATCCCGCCGAACCCCAGCGAGCTGCTCGGGTCGAAGGCGATGCGTGCGGTGCTGACCGAGCTCAGCCAACGAGGAGTGGTCATCGTCGACGCGCCGCCGCTACTGCCGGTCACCGATGCGGCGGTGCTCACCCGGCACAGCGACGGCGCCATCGTCGTGGTCTCCCACGGGAAGACCCTCGACACCGAGCTGGGCGAGTCGCTGAGCCAGCTGGCCGCCGTGCAGGGCCGGGTGCTGGGCGTCGTCTTCAACCGGGTGCCCTCGCGCCGGCGTGCGCAGCAGGGCTACTACGAGTCCTACGCTCGCCGGGACCGGGCCGGGAGCGCCGAGCCGGCAGCCGAGCCGGAGTCAGAGCCCGAGTCCGAGCCGGCGCAGCGCACCTGAGTCACCCCTGCGTCGCGGGAGGACGTCCCTTTCCCGTCAGGGGTCGATCTGGGTCACGTGCAGCGGTGCGTACCCAGGAATCGTGATGGTGGCGTCGACGGTGGTCGGCCGCGGCAAGGCGGCGGCGTAGTAGACGAGGTTGATCTGGCTGTTCGTCGGGCTGTCGAGGTACTCGAAGTACCCCTCCGGCGACATCCTGGTGCCGGGGTCGGCGAACGTCACGTAGCTCTCGTCGAGTGCGGGTCCCGGCGAGGGAGTGAGGTTCGCGCGGATCTGCCCGATCCCGTTGTCGGAGGAGTAGGAGCTCTGCGTCAGGGTGAGCGTCCCCGTGACGGCCGGCTCGTTGATGATCAGCATCGTGTAGCCCGGGATGTTGACCGTGATGGTGAACGAGTCCGGCCCAGGAGGGTTGGCGTAGTCGTAGTCGACCGAGACGATGGAGTCGCCCGTGTTGACGGCGTACGACGCGTTCTGGACGGCGAAGTCCGGGTCGGAGAACACGAAGTAGCCCGTGTCCAGTCCCGGCCCGGGGGCCGGGTCCAGCTGGAGGACGAAGCTGCCCTGCCCGCTGGCCGGGTCGTAGGTGCTGGAGTCGAGCAGCAGGTCGCCGTCACCGCTCGCGGCGTACGCCGGCGCCACCGCCGCGAGGCTGATCACCGGCACGCTCCACGCGGCGCCGCGCATCACGGTGCGCCGGCTGAGCCCGGTGCCTTCGGCTGTCATGCGCACTCCTCGGCCCGAGGCCCCCTGATGTCTGGAGACGCTGTTCGCGGACGCTAGCAGCCTCCCGGGAGTGCCCGTGGCAGAACGGGGACTTCCGCCTCGGGGCCACCCGCTCGAGGCCGGGAACGACGCAGCTCCCGGTCCCACAATCGGTGGGGCCGGGAGCTGCGAAGGCACTGAGTCGGGGTGACAGGATTTGAACCTGCGGCCTCGTCGTCCCGAACGACGCGCGCTACCAAGCTGCGCCACACCCCGAAGGCGTGGGAAGTCTACCGGAGGGTTCCGGGTGGCCTGACCGGGGTGGGGACGGACCCTAGGAAGGCAACGGGAGCAGGGTCAGCAGGGTCGCTTCCGGCCGGCAGCACAGCCGGACCGGGGCGTACGGCGACGTGCCGGCTCCCGCCGAGACGTGCAGCCACGAGCTCTGCGGGTCGCCCGGTCGCGAGTCGGCCGGGTGCCGGTGCAGGCCCTTGGCACGCCCGGTGTCGAGGTCGCAGTTGGTCACGATCGCGCCCTTCACCGGCAGGCAGACCTGGCCACCGTGGGTGTGGCCGGCCAGGGTGAGGTCGTAGCCGTCGCGGGCGTACTGGTCGAGCACCCGGAGGTACGGCGCGTGCGCCACCCCGATGCGCAGGTCCACGTCGGTGGGCGCCGGACCGGCCACGGCGGCGAGGTCGTCGTACTCCAGGTGGGGGTCGTCCACGCCGACGAAGGCCAGCGAGGTCCCCCCGACCTCGAGACGCGCGGAGGTGTTGGTGAGGTCCCGCCACCCGCGTGACTCGAAGGCGGCGCGCAGGTCCTTCCACGGGAGCTTCGGGGTGTGCACGTTGCGGTTGCCGTCGTCGGGGAGGAGGTACCACACCGGGTTGCGCACCGTCGGTGCGAAGTAGTCGTTGGACCCGAAGACGAACACGCCCGGCACGTCGAGCAGCGCGCCGAGGCCCTCCACCACCGGGTCCACCGCGTCCATGTGGGCCAGGTTGTCGCCGGTGTCGACGACCAGGTCGGGCTCGAGCTCGGCCAGCGAGGCCAGCCACCGCCGCTTCGTACCCTGGGAGGGGGTCAGGTGCAGGTCGCTGAGGTGCAGCACCTTGAGCGGGCGTCGGCCCGGCGGCAGCACTGCCACCTCGACCCGGCGTACGACGAAGTTGCGGACCTCGAATCCCGCGGAGTAGGCCAGCGTGCCCAGGCCGGCCAGCGCTCCCAGCCCGACACCGGCGCCCACGGTGCGCAGCACCCGCTGGGGGACCGAGCGGGAATCGGCTCCGGAAACCGAGTGGGGTGCCATGGTGCAAGGCTGCCACAATGACCCGCATGAGTGATCTCAAGGACCGCCTGCGGACCGACCTCACCACCTCGATCAAGGCGCGCGACGCCCTGCGTTCCTCGACCCTGCGGATGGTGCTCTCCGCGGTGACCAACGCCGAGGTCGCGGGCAAGGAGGCCCGGGAGCTCAGCGACGAGGACGTGCTCGGCGTGCTCACCACCGAGTCGAAGAAGCGTCGCGAGGCCGCCGAGGCCTTCGACGGTGCCGGGCGCACCGAGCAGGCGGCCAAGGAACGGGCCGAGGCGGAGGTGATCGCGGGCTACCTGCCCGAGCAGCTCAGCGAGGAGGAGGTCGTCGCCCTGGTCTCCGCCACCATCGACGAGCTCGGCGTCCGCGCCGACGGCATGAAGGCCATGGGCCGGGTCATGGGCGCCCTGACCCCGCGGACGAAGGGTCGCGCCGACGGCGGCGTCGTCGCCGCGGAGGTGCGGTCCCAGCTGGCCGCCGGCTCCTGAGCCCGGTCAGCCTCCCGAGGGGTAGAGGGTGATCGTCGCGCCGCGAGTCGTGGTCTGCCCGCCAGCCGGACTGGTCTCGGCCACGCTGCCCCGGGGCTCGCTGGAGTTCCGGCGCTCGCCGATGCTCACGTAGAAGCCGTCGTTAGCGAGGGTCTCGGCGGCCCGCCGCGTGGACTGCCCGGTGACGTCGGGCACCGTCAGGTCGATCCTGCTGCTGGCGCCCGTGGGCTTGACGAAGCTCTCGTTGGGGATGTCGTCCTGGATCGCCCGCATGGCCTCGGCCCACATCGGTCCCGCGGTGGTCGAGCCGTGGGCGGTGCCGACGTTGGCGCCACCGACGATCTGGTTGTTCAAGGTGATGTGGCTGCCGACCGAGTTGGCGCCGGCCACCATCGCGGCGGTCGCGACCGTGGGGGTGTAGCCGTCGAACCACACCGCCATGTTGCCGTCGATGGTGCCGGTCTTGCCGGCCGAGGGCTTGTCCAGCACCAGGGCCTGGCCGAAGCCGCCCGGGGCCATCAGGCCGCGGAGGATGTCGTTGATGGTGTCGGCGGTGTTCTGCTGCAGCACCTGCTTGCACTTCTTCGGGTAGTCCTTGAAGACCTTGCCGTCGCTGTTCAGGATCTGGGTGACCGGCCGGTTCTCGCAGAACTCGCCGCGGGCGGCCAGGGTGGCGTAGGCGCCGGCCATCTCCAGCGGGCTGACGTCGGCGACCCCGAGGGTGAACACGGGGACGCGCTCGGTGCCGGGGTCGGTGAGGTCGACGCCCATGGCCCGGGCCAGCGCGTAGGGCTCGCACAGGCCGGTCTTGCGCTCGAGCTGGGCGAAGTAGGTGTTCACCGAGAGCTGGGTGCCCTTGTACATGTCGAACTTGGGGCTGCCCGTGGTGGTCGAGTTGTGCCAGGTGTGGGTGTCGGTGGCCGGGTAGTTGCCCTCGCAGTCGGGGTAGCTGCCGTTGGGGATGGTCATCTGCTCGGGGCTGACGAAGGCGGTGCGGCTGGACAGTCCCTGCTCCAGCGCGGCGGCCAGCACGAAGATCTTGAAGGTCGACCCGCCCTGGAAGCCGTTGGAGTCGCCGTACTTCTTGTCCACGACGTAGTTGAGGAAGGTCTGCCCCTTCTTCTTCTCCCGCCCCATCGGCCGCGACTGGCCGATGCCCAGGACCTCGCCGGTGCCCGGCTTGACCATGGCCACGGCGCCGATGGCCTGGTCGGTGGCCTTGACCCGGTTGGCGGCGGCGTCCTCGGCGGCCTTCTGGAACCGCAGGTCCACCGTGGTCCGGATGGTCAGGCCACCCGCGGTGATCAGCTGGGCCCGGTCGGCGACGGTCTTGCCCAGGGAGTGGTCGGCCATCAGGTAGCGGCGTACGTAGTCGCAGAAGAAGGGCGCCACCGTGCCCAGGCAGCCGTTGCGGCTGCTGCTGACCTTGAGGCCCAGCGGCTGGGCGGTCAGCTTGGCGACCTGGACCGGGTCGGCGACCTTGAGCTCCGCCATCCGGTTGAGCACGACGTTGCGCCGGGCCAGCGCCCGGTCCTTGTAGCGCGTGGGGTCGAAGCCGACCGGGTTCTTCACCAGGCCGGCCAGGGTGGCCGCCTGCTGCAGGTCGAGCTGGCTGGCGTTGACCGAGAAGTAGTGCCGGGAGGCGGCCTGGATGCCGTAGGCGCCGTCGCCGAAGTAGGCCAGGTTGAGGTAGCGCTCGAGGATCCAGTCCTTGGAGTAGTTCTGCTCGAAGGCGATCGCGTGCCGCAGCTCCTGGATCTTGCGCTGGTAGGTGTTCTCGGTGGCGGCCTTGCGCTCCGCCTCCGTCTTCGCCTGGGTGAGCAGGGTCATCTTGGCCATCTGCTGGGTGATGGAGGACCCGCCCTGGGTGCCGCTCGCGGAGGTCTGGTTGCTCACGAACGCGCGCAGCGTGCCCTTCAGGTCCAGCGCACCGTGCTGGTAGAAGCGGTAGTCCTCGATCGCGATGATCGCCTGGCGCATGATCGGCGCCACCTTGTCGAGGGTGACGTTGACCCGGTTCTCGTCGTAGAACGTCGCGATCGGCTTGCCGTTGCGGTCCAGGACCCGGGTGCGCTGCGCCAGGGGCGCCGCCTTCAGCTCTGCGGGAAGATTGTGCATCGAGGTGTCGGCGGCCTTGGTGCCGTAGCCGACCGCGGCGACGAACGGGACGGCGAGGGCGGCGGCGAGGACGCCCAGGACCGCTGAGACGGCGACGATGACTCCGAGGTGGGAGACGACGGTGCCGAAGGAGAGGTGAGGACGGCGTCGGGGCATATCACAACTCTAGGGGAGAGGGGTGCATTTCCGGCCGCACGGCCCGCGCGATCTAGTCATTTCGGACTATACGAGAATGATGCGCATGTGTCTGTTTCGAGACTCTTGTTCTCCCTAGTCTCTAGATGGGTTGAAAGCGGACGTATTGGGACGAGCCGTAAAAAAACCCAGGACCTGAACTTTGGAGGGAACATGTCCTGGAACGAGATGTGGGCGAACGTGGCCCTGTGCCAGAAGTCATCACCGGACGAGCTGTTCGTCCGCGGAGCCGAGCAGCACAAGGCGAAGGCGGTGTGTGGGGCGTGCCCCGTGCGCGCCGAATGCCTGGCCGAGGCTCTGGACAACGAGATCGAGTGGGGAGTCTGGGGCGGCCTCACCGAGCGTGAGCGTCGTGCTCTGCTGCGCAAGCGGCCGAACGTCACCTCGTGGCGCCAGCTGCTCGAGACCGCCAAGTCGGAGCACGAGGAGCTGACCAGCACGGTGGAGACCGCCTGATCTAGGGCGTGCTCGCGCGGCGACTGCCGTGGTCCACCTGGGCCCCGAGCAGGTCGCCGATGCGGCGCAGGCCCTCGAGGTCGTGCACGTCGGTCGACAGGGCCGGCAAGACGGCCGTGGGTACGTCGGGATGGCTGGTCGCGAACCGTCGCGTCAGCCGCTTCTCGCGCTCCACGACGATCTTCCGGTCGGCGTGCAGTCGCAGCAGCCCGGCCGCCAGGCCGTGGTCCTCCCCGGAGGTCCGCAGCTTCTCCACCCCCGTCATCGCCGCGTTGGCCGACAGGTCACCCGGTGGGTTGCTGCTCGCCCGGTTGACCACGAGTCCCGCGAGCGGCATCCGCTCCTGGCGGAGCCGTTCGACGAAGTACGCCGCCTCGCGCAGCGCGTCCGGTTCGGGGGCGGCGATCACCAGGAACGCCGTACGACTGTCCTGGAGCAGCTCGAAGGTCCGCTGCGCCCGCTGGCGGAAGCCACCGAAGAGCGTGTCGAACGCGGCGACGAAGGACTTCATGTCCGTCAGCACCTGGGCGCCGATGATCTTGGTGATCGCGTTGGTGACCATCCCGAAGCCGGCCGTCATCAGCCGGGCCGGACCACGGGCCGGCATCAGCAGCAGCTTCATGAACCGCCCGTCGAGGAAGCTGGACAGCCGCTCGGGTGCGTCCAGGAAGTCCAGGGCGCTGCGAGAGGGCGGGGTGTCCACGATGATCAGGTCCCAGCGGCCGGTCTTGCGGGCGTCCTTGTCGAGCTGGCCCAGCTTCTCCATCGCCATGTACTCCTGCGTCCCCGCGAACGAGCTCGAGACGGCGATGTAGAACGGGTTCTCCAGGATCTGCGCGGCCTTCTCCGGGCTGGCCTGGCCCTGCACGACCTCGTCGAAGGTCCGCTTCATGTCGAGCATCATCGCGTCGAGCGAGCCGCCCGGCCGACCGCCCGTCGAGCCTGTCGAGACCACCCCGGGCACCGGCCGCGGGATGTTGTCGAGGGCCTCGATGCCCATCGACTGCGCGAGCCGCCGGGCCGGGTCGATGGTCAGCACGACGACCTTGCGGCCACGCTCGGCCGCACGCAGCGCCAGCGAGGCGGAGGTGGTGGTCTTCCCGACGCCGCCGGAGCCGCAGCAGACGATGACGTTGCGGTTCGGGTCGTCGAGCAGCGCGTCCACATCGAGCACCAGGGCCGGGTCGTGGGCGGCGACCAGCGGCCCGATGCGGGCGCTGGCCCGGCTGCTCTGGTGGGTGGTGGCCTTGGCGGCCTTGCCTGGGCTCATGCCAGGCCGCCTTCCGTCAGCGCGGCGGCCAGCTCGTAGAGGCCACCCAGGTCGACGCCGCCGGGCAGCAGAGGCAGCTCGTAGGACGGCACCTCGAGCGCGTCGATCAGCGCCCGCTGGGTGTCCTCGAGCCGGCGCCGCTCGGCGTGGTGGCGGCCCTCCTCGAGCAGGGCGTCCACCAGCTCGTCCTCGGCGGGGATCCCGATCTTGTCCAGGCTGGTCACCAGCGCGCCCCGGTCGACCGTGTCGTCGAGCAGCTCCTGGCGCTCCTCCGCGTCGAGGTCCTGCGGGCGCACCATGTTGACGATGACACCGCCGACCGGCAGGCCGCCGCCACTGAGCTCCTTGATCCCGTCGCCGGTCTCCTGGACGGGCATCTCCTCGAGCACCGTGACCAGGTGGATCGCCGTACGCGGTGAACGCAGGAGGGTGGTGACGGTGTCGGCCTGGGCCTTGATCGGCCCCACCTTGGCGAGGCCGGCCAGCTCGTTGTTGACGGTGAGGAACTGCGCGATCCGACCCGTCGGGGGTGCGTCCAGCACGATCGCGTCGTAGTGGCGGGCGCCCTTGTTGCGGCGGTTGCGGTTGGCGGCTTCATAGACCTTGCCGGTGAGCAGCACGTCGCGCACGCCGGGGGCGATGGTGGTGGCGAACTCGACGACGCCGAAGCGGTCGAGCGCCTTGCCGGCGCGGCCGAGGCGGTAGTACATGTCGAGGTACTCCAGCAGCGCGGACTCCGCGTCGATGGACAGGGCGTAGACGTCGCCGGACCCGGTGGTGCCGCGCGCGAGCAGGCGCTCCTCGTAGGGCAGCGGCGGCACGTCGAAGAGCTGGGCGATGCCCTGGCGGCCCTCGACCTCGCAGAGCAGCACGCTCTTGCCCCGGGCCGCCAGCGCCAGGGCGAGGGCGGCGGCCACGGTGGTCTTGCCGGTGCCGCCTTTGCCGGTGACGATGTGCAGCTGCACCTCCGGCCAGTCCGGCGTACGGTCGGCCGGCCTCGGCGCAGGTGCGGTCTTCTCCTGGGCGGGCATGACGTCGAGCGTAGCCGCGCCCTGGCCGCCGTCCGGGGTGACCTCGGGCACGTCCGGCGTGGCAGGATCGCGGCGGAGGTGTCGACGTGGACAAGGTTGTGGGCAGTGCGGCCGAGGCGGTCGGGGACATTCGCGATGGCGCGCGGTTGTCGGTGGGTGGGTTCGGGTTGTGTGGGATCCCGTCGGTGTTGATCGAGGCGTTGCTGCAGGCCGG
>JAOPYC010000049.1 GCA_025964795.1 Marmoricola sp. | reverse complement strand
TGCGCGACCTGCCAGGTGGCCGCGAGCGTGCGCAGCTGGCGGGCGCCGGGCTCGGCCGACAGCCGACGCAGCACCGCGGGCACGTCCGCGCCCATGTGCGCCGCCGCCGCCACCGGGGCGAGCTCCGGCCACTCGGCCGCGGCGCGGTCCAGGCTGCGCAGGGGAGGCTGCCCGGCCGCGAGGTCGGAGGCGAGGGCGTCACAGACCCCGAGGACCTGCTCCGACCGCATCTCGGCCAGTCGGGCCGCACGACGACGGCGAAGCAGTCGGGCGACGCCCAGGACCGCGAGGCCCACCAGGACCACCAGGAGGAACCCGTGCAGGCTCAGCCACGTCCAGAGCACCAGGACCCCGGTGGCCCCGACGAGGAGGAGGAGCGCCCGCGAGAGTCTCGCCCTGCTCCTCGCCGGGCCCGGGCGGAGACCGGCGGCGCCCGGCACGAGCAGCGCCACCGAGATCCCCGCGAGCACCGCTGCGAGCACGGTCGCGACCGGCGGCCCGGTCACGGTTCGACCAGCCGGGAAAGCTCGTCGAGTGCCGGGCCTGCGACGATCGCGCCGTCCGCCGCGAAGCTGACTCCCGGGACGACCTCGACGGTGCCGTCCCGCGAGCGGCCGACCACGCCGATCTCCCGGACCCGGCGGGTGCGGTCACGACCCCGGCCCAGGTGGATGACGATGTCCACTGCCGAGTGCAGCTGGCTGTGCACCGCCTCGCGGGTCAAGCCGGCCGCCAGCGCCAACCCCTCCACGCGGCTGGGCACGTCCGCGGCGGAGTTGGCGTGGATGGTCGCGCACCCCCCCTCGTGACCGGTGTTCATCGCGGCGAGCATGTCCACCACCTCGGCTCCCCGGACTTCCCCGACCACCAGCCGGTCCGGGCGCATCCGCAGGGCCTGGCGGACCAGCGTGCGGAGCGTGACCTCCCCGGCACCCTCGATGTTGGCCGGCCTCGCCTCGAGGGCGACGACGTGGCCGTGCTCGGGCCGCAGCTCCGAGGCGTCCTCGACGAGCACGAGGCGCTCGTCGGCCGCGACCAGGGAGAGCAGGGCGTTGAGCAGGGTGGTCTTGCCCGAGCCGGTGCCGCCACTGACCAGGAACGCCAGGCGGCGCCGTACCACCTGCTCCAGCAGCGCGGCTCCCTCCGTGGACACCGAGCCGGCGTCGACGAGCTCGGCCAAGGTGAACACGCGCTGCCGCGGCACCCGCAGCGAGAGCACCGTGCCCGGCCGCGACAGCGGTGCCAGCACCGCGTGGAAGCGGGTGCCGTCGGGCAGCCGCAGGTCGACGTACGGCGACGCGTCGTCCAGCCGGCGACCGCCCAGCGCAGCCAGGCGCTGGGCCAGGCGGCGTACGGACTGGTCGTCGGGGAAGCCGACCGCGGTCAGCTCGAGTCCGGCCCCCCGGTCGATCCACACCTGGCCGGCCCCGTTGACGAGCACGTCGGTCACGCCCTCCAGTCGCAGCAGGGGCTCCAGCGGACCGGCCCCCACGACGTCGCGGTGCAGGGCGTCGTGGACCGCGAGCACGGTCGCGTCCCCCACCGGGCGACCCTGCTCCCGCAGGGCCTGCGCGACCAGCTGGGGCGTGAGCGGTGCGGCATCACGGGCCAGCCGGTCGCGGACGCCGTCCAGCAGCCGGTCGATGTCCCGCGTCGGGGCGGCCTCGCTCATGCCGCCAGCCGTCGCTGCTCGACCAGGACGCTCGCCGCCGCCCGGGCCGCTCGGACCAGCGTCCCGCGGCGGGACCGGGCCGGCCCGGCCCCCAGGTTGATGGCCTCGTCGAGCCCACGCTGGTCGCCCATCGAGGCGAGCAACGGGATCCGGAGCAGCCGGCTGACCGACTCCGGCGAGACCCCGGCCCGGGTCCCCCGCGTGACCAGGTGCCGGGCCGGCGTCGCCTCCGGAAGCCGGTGGGCGACCCGGGCCGCCGAGCTCACCCCCGGCACGGTCAGCGTGGAGACCAGCACGACGTGGTCGCAGCGGCTGATCGTCTCGTCGACGACCGCGTCGCGGTGCCGGGGCAGGTCGACCACCACGGCGTCGAACCCGCGCCGACCGGCCGAGAGCACCTCGCGCATCGCGAAGGCCTGGAGCGACACCGGCCGGTCGGTGGGCCAGGTGAGCACCGACAGCGGCCCGGTGCGCGGGAGCGCCTCCCGCAGCGAGCGGGAGCTCAGCCGCCCGGTGGTCTGCAGCATCGAGTCCCACCGGATGCCGTCCGAGCCCTCCAGGCCGAGGACGCGGTCGATGCCGGCCCCGAGGGGGTCCGCATCGACCAGCAGCGTGCGCCCGGCCGAGGTCGCCATCTGCGCGAGCGCCGCGGCGAACACCGTCGCCCCGGCACCCCCGGACCCGCCGATCACGCCGATCACCACCCCGGGCTGCGCGCTGCCGTCCCCCACGTCTGTGAGCAGCTCCACCAGCCAGGTCTCCGAGGACGGCAGGCCGGACACCGTCTCCGCGCCCACCGCCAGCGCGTCGCGAAACAGGGAGTCACCGACCGGTGAGCGGCCCAGCACGTGCACCCGAGGTCGGCGTGGTGGGCTGACGGCAGCGAGCGCGGTGGCGCAGTCCGCCCCCACGAGCACGACGGGCGCCCCCGTCCACGCCCGCAGCGCCTGGGCGGGGTCGCGCACCACCTCCGGCACCACGCCGGCCGCGGCGCACAGGCGGTGCACGTCGGCCACGAGGAGCGGATCGGCGGAGACGAGGAGCGGGGCACTGACATCCATGCGGCGATGCTCCGCCGCGGGCGAGGGTGCCCGAAGCGACCAGGGCGAGCCTGTGGACACCGGGGCGCGAGATCAGCCCTGTGGACGGGAACTGGCCATCTCCCTGGGCGAATCGCCCATTCTGCCTAGACTGGACGGCATGAGCCCGGTGGCCCGACCGACGGCAGCGTTCTTCGACCTCGACAAGACGATCATTGCGAAGTCGAGCACGCTGGCCTTCAGCCGCGAGTTCCAGGCCGGCGGCCTGATCTCCCGCGGCGCGGTGCTGCGCTCGGCGTACGCCCAGTTCGTCTACCTCGTCGGCGGCGCGGACCACGACCAGATGGAGAAGATGCGGCAGTTCATGTCGCAGCTCTGCTCCGGCTGGGACGTCGAGACGGTCAAGGAGATCGTGGCCGACACGCTGCACAACATCGTCGACCCCCTCGTGTACGACGAGGCCGTCAGCCTGATCGAGACCCACCACCTGGCCGGCCGCGACGTGATCATCGTGTCCACGAGCGGGTCCGAGGTCGTCGAGCCGATCGGCGAGATGCTCGGCGCCGACAAGGTGATCGCAACCCGGATGGAGGTCGCCGACGGCAAGTACACCGGCGACATCCGCTTCTACGCCTACGCCGAGAACAAGGCGAAGGCGATCCGCGACCTTGCCCGCAAGCGCGGCTACGACCTCGACCGCTGCTACGCCTACAGCGACTCGGTGACCGACGTCTTCATGCTGGAGGCGGTCGGGCACCCCTACGCGGTGAACCCCGACAAGGACCTGCGCCGGATCGCCCGCGACCGCGGCTGGCCGATCCTGGTCTTCGAGAAGCCGGTCGCCCTGCGGAGCCGGATGAAGCTCCCACCGCGGGTCCCGGCCCTCGCGGCGCTCGGCGTCGGCGGCGTCGCCGCGATCGGCGCGGCGTACTGGCTCGGTGCCCGGCGCCGTCGCGCGACAGCCTGAAAAGTCAAGAGTCGTGGCCCTTGTAAGGCCCTGGGACGGCGCGTACAAAGGGAGACAGACAACTCCAGAACTCACACGGCAGCGGTACCCACGCGGCGATCTACCCTTCCTACAGGGTGTTGGCCAGGACCGGATTCTCCGGGGGCCACATTTAGACAGTGCACGCCTGGTAGCCCACACCGTGTGTCGAGCGGCATCGAGATTTCCCAGCACTGCTGGGGCGTCCCGGTGCCGCTCATCTGTGTGGTTCGGTCAACGCAGTCGCAGCGGGCTCGCCTCGGCGCCCTTCGCCTGGGCCTGGGCGGCGTAGAGCAGCCAGCCGTGCAGGCCGTTGCGCCCCCCGTCGCGGTAGCCGCGCAGGTTCGACTCGTACTCCGCGCGCAGGGCCAGGTGTCCCGCCTCCGGCACGACGAGGGAGGCCGGGTCGACACCGCGGGCCACCAGCACCAGCCGCTCGGCCGCCCGGGCGACGATCCCGTTGCGGTCGGCGAAC
The DNA here is from genome assembly GCA_025964795.1 of Marmoricola sp. Taxonomy (GTDB): domain Bacteria; phylum Actinomycetota; class Actinomycetes; order Propionibacteriales; family Nocardioidaceae; genus Marmoricola. Next base: position 3,094 of record JAOPYC010000049.1, on the reverse strand, counting down.
GGCTGGGCGGCCATCAGGTCTGCGTGCACCAGCGCGGCCACGATCATCGCGGGCGCCGTGGTGCTGAGCATGGTGCGCGACAGCGACTGCAGCCGATCGGTCTTCTCGGGCGAGATCGGCTGGCCGGGCGCGGGGCCGCCGGTGAGTGCGTGCAACCGGGCGAAGGCCTGCGCCGGGGAGCGCCCGAGCACGGGCACCAAGGAGAGCACCTCGGTGCTGACCCGCAGCGCCGCCTGGGCGACGGCGTCGCCGGCGTCGGCGCGCAGGTCCTCCATCGAGGAGGCCGACCCCTCGAGCACGGCACTGGCGTGGGCTCCTCGCAGGAGCGACTCCGCGGTCTGCTCGGGAGTGCTCTTGCGCAGCCCCCGGTCGCGAAGCATCACGTCGACCCCATCGCGGGTCGCGGCGAAGGCGGACGGCACCCCCTCGAGCTCGCTCAGCCAGGCCAGCGGATCGGCGGGGTTCTCCGTGGACGGGTGGGGCACGGCGGGAAGGCTATCGGGTAACTTCGAGCGCACGATGATCGAGCCCAGGGGCAGCGAGCGCCCACCACCCGAACGGTCCTTCGGCCCCGTGGCCGACGCCTACGACCGCGCGCGCCCGTCGTACCCCTCCGAGGCGGTCGGCTGGCTGACCGGCGCCGGCACCTCCGTGGTCCTCGAGCTCGGCGCGGGCACCGGGAAGCTGACCCGGCTGCTGCACGACGCCGGCCACGAGGTCCTCGCCGTCGACCCCCTGCCCGAGATGCTCGCGCGCCTCGCCGAGCGGACGCCCGTGAAGCACGTCGTCGCCACCGCCGAGCAGGTCCCGCTGCGGTCGCGCTCGGTCGACCTCGTCGTCTGCGGACAGTCGTTCCACTGGTTCGACCACGAGCGCGCGCTCCCCGAGATGGCGCGGGTGCTGCGTCCCGGTGGCGAGGTCGCGCTGGTGTGGAACACCTACGACGTGAGCATCCCGTGGGTGCGCCGGCTCAAGGCGCTGATCTCCCCCGACCAGGGGACCCAGGACGAGGCCGCCCTGCCGTTGATGGAGACGCCCTACTTCGGGTTCGTGGACAAGAAGCAGTTCCGGTTCTGGCAGACGCACACCGCCGCCAGCCTCGCCGACCTCGCCCGGTCGGTGTCCCACGTGGCCACGATGAGCGAGTCCGAGCGCGCCCGGACGCTGGCCAAGGTCGACGACCTCTACGCGGAGTACGGCCGCGGCCACGACGGCATGCAGCTGCCCTACGTGACCCGCTGCTACCGGGCCGTCGTACGCCACCAGGAGCTGCCGCCCGAGCCGCCGCCACCGACGTGGCCGCCGAGCCCGGCGGAGCCTCCGCGCGCCCACGACACCGAGCCGGTGCTCCCGGCCCGGAAGCCGCCCGAGGACCCGGGCACCCAGCTCATCGACTTCAGGTGACGGGCCGGTGCTGTTCGAAGGGCTGCGAAGCCGCTGGTACGCGCGCCAGCTCGGCAGCGACGCCGACCTGGCCACCTTCCGGACGCTGCACACCGCGTCGCTCGCCTCGCCCGCACTCCGCGAGGGCCTGAACCGCGCGTCCGTCGAGCGCAGCCTTAAGCACCTGCGCAACCTGCTCGGCACCCCCGCGGTGGCGATCGCCGACACCGGCTCCCTGCTGGGGTACGACGGGCTCTCGACCCATCACGCCGACCACGCCGAGGCCCTGGCCCACCGGGCGGTCGAGGCCACCGGCACGGTCGTCGCCGGCCGCGCCGAGCTCGCCTGCGACACGCAGGGCTGCCTGGTGCAGCACGCGATCGCCAGCCCGCTGGTCATCGAGGACCGCGTGGCGGGCGCCCTGGTCGCACTCACCGACCAGCCCTCCGCGAGCCTGCTCCGCGCCACCGAGGAGGTGGCCAGCTGGGTGTCCGGGCAGCTCGAGCTGGCCGAGCTGGACGAGTCGCGGCACCGGCTGGTGCGGGCCGAGGTCCGGGCCCTGCGGGCGCAGATCAGCCCGCACTTCGTCTACAACTCCCTGGGCGCGATCGCCTCGTTCGTCCGCACCGACCCCGACCGGGCCCGCGAGCTGCTGCTGGAGTTCGCCGACTTCACCCGCTACTCCTTCCGCACCCACTGCGAGTTCACGACGCTGGCCGAGGAGCTGCGCAGCGTGGAGCGCTACCTGCTGCTGGAGCAGGCGCGGTTCGGGGACCGGCTCCGCGTCACGCTCAGCGTCGCGCCGGAGGTGCTGCCGGTCGCCGTGCCCTTCCTCTGCATCCAGCCTCTCGTCGAGAACGCCGTGCGCCACGGCCTGGCCGCGTCCGAGGGCGGTGGCCACGTCCGGATCACCGCACGCGACCAGGGCCAGGAGTGCGTGATCGAGGTGGAGGACGACGGGATCGGCGAGGATCCGGAGCGGGTGCGCCGCGCGCTCGCCGGGGACGACGCCCTCGATTCCGTGGGGCTCGGGAACGTCGACAGCCGCCTGCGAAACGCCTACGGCGACGAGCACGGACTGGTCGTCGAGACCGCGCCGGGTGCCGGCACCAAGGTGATCGTGCGGGTGCCGAAGTTCGCCCCGGGGGTGCGGGCATGAGCCCTGGCCTCCACGTCCTCGTCATCGACGACGAGCGACCCTCCCTCGACGAGCTGGCCTACCTGCTCGCGCTCGACGACCGCGTCGGCGAGGTCCGGACCTGCGACTCCGCGACCGAGGGCCTGCGGATCCTGCAGGGCCTGGGCGCCGACGACCAGCCCGACGTGGTCTTCCTCGACGTCCAGATGCCGGGGCTCAACGGGCTCGAGCTGGCGCAGGTGCTGTCGCGGTTCCGGACCCCGCCGCCGGTCGTCTTCGTGACCGCCCACGAGCACCACGCGGTGGAGGCCTTCGAGCTGCAGGCGGTCGACTACGTCCTCAAGCCGGTGCGGGCCGACCGCCTGGCCGAGGCAGTACGCCGGGTGGTCGAGGTCGTCGGCGGGTCCGAGCAGGTCGTGGGCACCGGTGACCTGCAGGTGGCCGTCGAGCTGGGCGGCGTGACCCGGTTCGTGCAGCGCTCCGACATCACCCACGTGGAGGCGCAGGGCGACTACGCCCGGCTGCACACCGCCGACGCCTCCCACCTGCTGCGGACCCCGCTGTCGACCCTGG
>JAOPYC010000044.1 GCA_025964795.1 Marmoricola sp. | reverse complement strand
AGCCGCCTTCGGGGCACCGGTCCCGACGTCGGCGACGGAGCGGCGGGCGCTGTGGGCTCGGCTCGGGGTCAGCCCGGACGCGGTGTCAGGGACCGTGATGTCGTGGGGGCTGCGTCCTCCGGGGGATGACGCCTGGTCGGCGATGATGCGCCAGCGCGCGAACCTGGGCCTGGTGACCCACCTGACCGTGCAAGAGCTCGAGGCGGCCGGGGTGCTCGGCGCACACGAACAGGTAGCCGTGTCGGCGCCGGGAACAGTGGTATGGGTGTGCGAGAACCCTCAGGTCCTGCAGGCGGCGGCCAGGGCGATGGTGCCGGGACCGTTGCTGTGTACAGCTGGGAACCCGGCGTCGGCCGGGTGGCGGCTGCTGGACCGGCTGTGCCGTGCCGGTGTCGTCGTTCGCTATCACGGTGACTTCGACTGGCCCGGTGTCGCGATCGCGGGCCGACTGTTCGGCCTCGACGTCGAACCGTGGCGGATGGGCGCCGGCGACTACGACGAAGCCGTCGCCGCCGCGCCGGGTCGCAGCCGGGTCGCGCTCACCGGACGTGAGGCCGCGACCCCGTGGGCACCTGAGCTCGCGGCCCGCATGCGCACGGTCGGGGTCGCGGTCCACGAGGAAGCTCTCATCAGCTTCCTGCTCGCAGACCTGGCCGACACAGCAGCGGGATTGTCCGACTAGGCCTACCGTGCTCGGTCCGAGAACCGGATGTTTGACTGGCTCGAGGGACCACGTGATCGCCGCATGAGGAGAACGGGCCAGTTGTGCCGCAGTCCCCGCCCGGGCACGAACCGGGGCTAAGGTTCTCTCGCCGCTCTCGCCGCTCTCGCCGCTCTCGCCGCTCTCGCCGCTCTCGCCGCTCGCGGCCCAGAGCTCGGAAGAGCTCTCGATAAGGTCCGCGGCCCGGTTGGGTCGTCGGCCTCCAGCGCGTGCCGAACCGCGGCCTCGAGCCGGACGAACCTCTCGTTGCCTTTCCGGGCGAGGTGCTAACTCTGCTGAGAGACGCCGTCGAGATCCTGGAGCAGACCTTTTGGGTTCGGCTTGTCCTCCGCCAAGAACTTCGAGGCCTGACGAATGATAGCCAGCTCAGTCTCGAGCTCCCGGATCCGCTTGCGCGCCGCTCGAAGCTCCGCGGACTCGGTGGTGGTAACCCCGGCGAGCTCGCCGCCGTCGATACGGTCACCTATCCGTGCAGCAGTCCCAGGGCATGGGTGGTGACGATGTGCCCGACGTCCACGATCGTTGCGGTCATGATGTGGTCGAGGGTGGCTGTCAGGTTTCCCCGCGTCCACTGAGCCTGTGGAGTGTCTTCGCGCCTCAGGCGCGCGACGACGTACGGATCATGCGTGGTCAGGGCGCTGGCCCGGATACTTGTGGAGGACCGGGCTGTGAGTGGGTGTTACTGGCGGTGGACTATGGACCGCCACTCACGGCGTCGCCCACGTGGCCTGGGCGGAGGTCCTTGGCATCCTGCGCCAGGTCTCGCGCGAGCAGCTGGTGCTGCTCACGCTGATCTGGCTGGGAGGTCTCGCGGTCTACTCCGTCGTGCTCTCGGCAACGCTTCCCGGGCTGGGTGTACGACGCGGGCTGCTGCCGAACCTCAGCGGAAGTGGGGTCTCGAACCTCGCACACCTCGGCGGTGCGGTGGGCACTGCATTGAACTGGCGGATGGTCACGCGATGGGCCACAGCAGCAGAGCCTTCGCCGCCTTCTGCGTGCTGACCAATGCACTCGACGTGCTCACCAAGCTGGTGCTCCCGCTCGCGGGAGTAGCCGGTCTGGCGGCCGTCTCGGCCCATGTCCCGACCGGGTTGTGGGCGATGGCCGCCTGCTGTGCCGGGCCCTTGCCGACGTCGCGCAGGGCCGCGACCTCCTCACGCCGCGCCGGAAGAAGCGGCGCAGTCCCCGCGCCTCGAGCACTCTCGTGTCCGTCACCGGAATGCCAGGCTCTGCGACATGGTCCGGTAGGCATCCACGTTGTCGGCACCGACGGGACCGTAGTGATCCATCCGCACGGGTCTCCCGCCGCTCCATACGTCGTACTCCTCCACCTCGTCGCGGTAGACCTTGCCGGTCACGGGATCGCGGTCGGAGTTGCGTCGGAAGACGATGTGCACGCCACGTCCTGCGGGCACGGACGCCGCCTCGATGGTGCGCAGCTGGAACGCCGGCACCGTCTGCCGGAGGCGGGGCACGTCGCTCGTGCGTGCGCTGACGACCGTGGGTGCACAGTTCGTCGTCAGACTGTCAGCGGTGACCCCGTTGAGCTTGTCGGTGAACCGGACACGGGCACCCGACCCGGTCTGGGCCCAACCCTGCGGGTGCGTGAAGGAGTAGTGGCCCGGACGGTGCGTGTACTTCACGAACGCGAGGTTGTCGGGGATGTCGCCCGGCGGGTTCTGCTCACGGGCACCGGCTTGGCCGGCTTGACCGCCTTCGGTGTCGGGGAGGTGGTGGGCGCGGGGTTCGCGCGCGTGGACGAGTCCGCCGAGGATGCGGCCGGGGGCGGTGCGGAGCTCGAGGTCCCGGATCCGCCGCAGGCGGCCGTCCCGATGCACAGCAGCGGTACGACGCACCACGGTGCGACGTGTCGACGAGAAGGTGAGGTCACGTGGTCTATGGAGCAACGGTAGCGGTCTGACGATGAGACCAGCATGAGAGCTCCGGCCCATCCCGAGCCGCGCTGTCACACAGGGTCGGCGGACGGCCAGGTGACGATGACGCGCAGCCCGCCGCGCCGGGCGGCGTCGAGCTCCACAACCCCACCGTCGCGCTGGACGAGCTCGCGCACGATGGCCAGCCCGAGACCGCTGCCGCCGGCGTCGCGGTCGCGCGCCTCGTCGAGCCTGGTGAACCGGTCGAAGACACGGTCCCGGTCGGCGGGCGCGATGCCGGCACCGTCATCGTCGACGATGAGACGCACGCCGCCCTCCGCAGCCGACGCCGAGACGTCCACCGCCGAGCGCGCGTGCCGGATGGCGTTGTCGAGCAGGTTGTCGAGCACCCGACGCACGTGGTCCCTCGGAGCCAGCACGGCAAGGTCCGGCACGTCGGTCTGCACTGTGACGGCGCCATCCTGTCGTCGTACGGCGGCGAGGACCAGGGGAGCCAGAGTCGCGGCGACGGTCGTTTCGCTCGAGGCGTCGCGGTCGAGCCTGGCCAGCACGAGCAGGCTCTCCACCAGACCGTTCATCCGGACGACCTCGGTGCGCAGGTCCTGGGTGGCCTCGGTGCCTTCGCCGAGGTGCTCGGCAACGTCGAGCTGGGTGAGCATCGACGCGAGTGGGCTGCGCAGCTCGTGGGCTGCGTCTGCCACGAACGCGCGTTGTTGCGCCCGCGCGGCGCCGAGCCGGTCGAGCATCGAGTTAAGCGTCAGGGCGAGGTCGTGGATCTCGTCGCGCGACTCGGGGACGGGGAGACGGGTGTCCTGCCCGGCCCCGGAGATCCGCTCCGCCGCAGACCTGAGCTCCTCCACAGGGCGTAGTGCTGCCGCGATCACGCGTGAGGCGATCAGGCCCAGCACCAGGAGTAGCAGCGGGTACGTCGCTAGCAGGGTCCAGCGCAGCACCCGCTGGCTGTCCTTGATGTCCTCGAAGCCGTAGGCGACCACCACGGTGCGGGGGGTGTCGGCACTACCTGCACGGATGGCAGTGGTCCGCAGCGTCGAGTCCCGTCCGACCCGCGAGCCGGGGACCTCGGGATGCGTGCCCGACACCGCCGAGGAGAGCTCGTCGGGCGAAAGGAGGGAGCTGAGCCGGTCGGCATTGACCGACGCGCTGACCACCCGGCCCGAGGAGTCGACCACCTGGACGACATGGTCGCCGGTGACCGGGATCGGGTCGGGCAGCTTGCCGGAGTCGACGAGAGTCGCCACCTCGGAGGCGGTGGCGGAGGCTGAGTTGTCGAGGGTGCGGAGGGTGACCACGTTCAGCACGCCGTACAGCGCGACGCTGCCGACGGCGAGTGCGGTGGCGACACCCAGCAGGCCGATGAGGAGCAGGCGCGCACGCAGGCTGAGCCGCAGCCACCACTTCCTCATGGCGCGAGTCGGTAGCCGGCGCCCCGCACGGTCTCGACGAGCTGGCGACCGAGCTTGCGGCGCAGGTAGCCGACGTAGACCTCGACCACGTTGGGGCTGGCCTCGGCAGGCGAGTCCCAGACGTGGTCAAGGATCTCGATCTTGGTGACCACCCGACCGGGACGGCGCAGCAGGTACTCCAGCAGCCCGAACTCGCGCGGGGTCAGCGCGACGGGATCGTCGGCGACCGTCACCTCTCGCGTGGCCGGGTCGAGGCGTACGTCGCCGGCTGCCAGCACGCTGGGTCGCGCCGCCGGGGCACGACGCAGAAGCGCTCGCAGATGGGCGACGAGCACGACGTAGGACACCGGCTTCGTCAAGTAGTCGTCCGCCCCGCAGTCCAGCCCGTCGGCCTGGTCGTGCTCGCCGTTCTTGGCCGACACCATCAGCACCGGGACCCAGTTCTGCTCGGCCCGGAGGGTGCGTACGACGTCGTACCCGGAGAAGCGCGGCAGCATCACGTCGAGCAGCACCGCGTCGAAGTCGCCGTGGCGGGCGAGCTCGAGGCCGGTCGCGCCGTCACCCGCCACCTCGACGGTGAACCCGTCGGAGGTGAGCCCACGCCGCAGCGCCTGAGCCATCCTCGACTCGTCCTCGACGACCAGCAACCGCATCTGCACAATGTGGCACGCGCTGCTGAGCGCGCCCACAGGTTCTCAGCGTTCTCACAGCCCCCCTGGGCAGGCTGGGCGCATGACCTTCTTCGATCGACGTCCCTCGGCGCGCTGGGGAGTGACCATCCTCGCCGCCGTGCTGCTCACCGCCGGCGCCTCCGGCATCGGCGCCCTGAGCGCCAATGCGGGCGACAAGCTGGCTCCGCGCACTGCCTCGCAGCTCCTGGTCGACGTCCAGCAGGCCAAGGTCAGTGGCCTGTCCGGCACCATCGTTCAGAACGCCGACCTCGGCCTGCCGAGCCTCCCGGGCTTCGGCAGCACTGGCAGCTCCGACATGACGTCGCTCGTCTCGGGCTCGCACACGCTCCGCCTCTGGTACGCCGGTCCCAACCGCGTCCGCCTCTCGCTGCTCGGCCAGCTTGGCGAGTCCGACGTCATTCACAACGGCGGTGACCTGTGGACCTGGTCGAGCAAGGACAAGACCGCCAGCCACCGCACCATCCCGACCACGTCGAAGGACAACACCCCGAGCCTCGAGTCCACCGCCCCGACGAGTCCGCAACAGGCGGCCGAGGAGGCACTCAAGGCGATCGACCCCTCGACCAAGGTGAGCACTATCGGCAACTCGACCGTGGCCGGTCGATCCGCCTACGAGCTGCTGCTTCAGCCACGCGACTCCACCTCCCTGGTCGGCTCGGTACGGATCGCGATCGACGGGAAGACTCACCTCCCCACCCGGGTGCAGGTGTTCGCGAAGAACGCCGACAAGCCCTCGTTCGAGATCGCGTTCACCTCCTTCGACCCGACGACTCCCTCCGCCTCGGTCTTCGCATTCAACCCCCCGCCCGGCACGAAGGTCACCGAGCAGAAGGGCACCCCCGACATGCTCAAAGGGCCCGAGGCAACGGCGCCGAAGTCGTCACTCGAGAAGCACAGCGCGCAAGCTGACTCCGGCGGGCCGAAGATCGTCGGCAGCGGATGGAGCTCCGTCGTGGTGACCAAGGCCTCGCTCCCGGGCGGCTCGGACGCCTCGGGTGGCGGCTCCCTGACCCGCGTGCTGCGTGACCTGCCGAAGGTCAGCGGCTCCTGGGGCTCCGGTCACCTGCTCCAGGGCACGCTCTTCTCCGCCCTCCTCACCGACGACGGCCGCCTGGCCGTGGGCGCAGTTGCTCCCGAGGCGCTCCACGCGGCCCTGGGCAGCTGATGGCGGAGGCAGCCGTCCGGACGACCGGCCTCACCAAGAACTTCCGCCACCAGATGGCCGTCGACTCCCTGGACCTCGTCGTGCCAGGTGGAGGTGTCTACGGGTTCCTGGGTCCCAACGGCTCCGGCAAGACGACCACCATCCGGATGCTGCTCGGGCTGGTGCGACCGAGCGCCGGCACGGTGGAGCTCCTCGGCCGGCCCATGCCAGCGCGGGCCGAGGAGGTCCTGTCCCGGGTCGGCGCGCTCGTCGAAGGTCCCGCCTTCCACCCCTACTTGTCGGGTCGCGAGAACCTGAACCGTCTCGAGGCGGCCGACCGGACCACCGATCCGCGGACTGCCAGGACACGCGTTGATGCTGCGCTCGACCGCGTCGGGCTGCTGGCGGCCGCGACCAAGCGCTACCGCGCCTACTCGCTCGGCATGCGTCAACGGTTGGCCATCGCCAGTGCGTTGTTGCGCCCACGCGACCTGCTGGTGCTGGACGAGCCGACCAACGGCCTCGACCCGCAAGGCACGCGCGAGGTGCGCAACCTGGTCGGATCGCTGGCCGACGGCGGTACGACGGTGCTGGTCTCGAGTCACCTCCTCTCCGAGGTCGAGCAGATGTGCACCCACATCGGCGTGATGCACGTCGGCAGGCTGGTTGCCCAGGGCACCAGTGCCGAGCTCCGGTCGGGCACCGAGGCCGAGGCGGTCGTGGAGACCGACCAGCCCGCCGAGGCGGCCCGGATCCTGCGCGAGCTGGGCCTGTCCGACATACGTCAGAGCCCGATCGGCGCCACCGGACGGATCGGCCGGATCGCACCGGAGAAGGTCGTCGCCGCATGCGTGCACGGGGGAGTCGCGGTCACGGGTTTCCGGATCAGCATGCCCTCGCTGGAGGACGTGTTCGTCTCGCTGACGGGGGAGGGCTTCGATGTCAGTGGCTGAGGTGGTTCTGCCGATAACCCGTCGCCGCCTGTCCAGCCGGTTCCTGCGCTCGGAGCTGCGCCTGATCTTCAGCCGACGCCGCAACGTGGCCGGCCTTCTCGTCCTGGCCGCGATCCCGGTCCTGATCGCCATTGCCGTGAAGGTGTCCACGCCGGGCCACGAGCGCGGCGGGCCCGACTTCTTCAGCTCGATCACCGAGAACGGCCTCTTCGTCGCCCTCGCCGCGCTCACGATCGAGCTCGGACTGTTCCTGCCCCTGGCGGTCGCAGCGATCTCGGGCGACTCGGTGGCCGGGGAGGCCAACATCGGCACGCTTCGCTACCTGCTGACCGTGCCCGTCCAGCGCGCTCGACTGCTCGCGGTGAAGTACACCGGGATCGTCATTTTCTCCTTCGTGGCCACGCTGACCGTGAGCCTGACCGGCGTCGTCGCCGGGCTGGTCCTCTTCGGTGGCGGGGACATGACCCTGCTCTCGGGGAGCCAGATCGGCTTCGTGGCCGGGTTCGGACGTGTCCTCGGTGCGACGGTCTATCTGGCGATCTGCTTCTCCGCGCTCGGCGCGGTCGGGTTGTTCGTCTCGACGCTCACCGAGCAACCGATCGGCGCGATGATCGCGGTCGTCATCTTCAGCACGGCCAGCTTCATCCTCGACAGCATCCCGCAGGTAAGCTGGATCCATCCGTTCCTGATCACCCACGAGTGGCTGGCGTTCGGAGATCTGTTCCGCGACCCCGTATCGTGGGGCGGCGTACAGACCGGGCTGTACTCGGCTGGCGTCTACATGCTGGTGTTCTGGCTCGCGGCGTGGGCACGCTTCGGCAACAAGGACATCACCAGCTGAGTGCCACAGGAGCCCCGGGCGACGAGCCCATCAACTCGGGCGTCCCGTCTCCGGCAGTGGCGCCACACGCCGACGGGCGGCCAAGGCTGGGGGCCCGGCGTTGAACGCTCGAACGACGGTGGCAACCGCGAACGTCCAATACACGCTCGATGCTGCTGACGCGCGTGATGCACTTGCGAAGGTGCTTGCCATGGAGCCCGACCTCATCGGACTCCAAGAGTGGTACCCCTCGCGCGTAGGGCTGCTCCGCGAGACGGGGCCGGTCGGCCCGGTGCCCTCCGCAGGCATCCTGCGGCTCAGGCAGCTTGTCACGAGCGAAGGTGCCTATCAGTGGAACGTTCCGGTGCTGGGCGGCTGCGCGGTAGGTGCGCGGGTCGAGCGCTTCGAGCTCCAACGTTGTTGGGTGTGCCGCAACTGGGCGCTACGTGACCAAGTCGGCAGCGAAGCGCAGTCCGCGCACCACTGTCGTCGAGTCGGGCTCGAACAAGAGCTCCGGCAAGGCTTACCGCAGTGCGATCAGCGGTAAGTACGTCACCAAGGGGACCGCTCAGCGGCACCCGAACACGACGGTCACCGAGAGCGGCTAACCAAGGGTTGTGGGCGGTGGCTCCGGTCGCCGCCCACAACTGGCGTGGGAACCCGCGAACCTTCATCGCCGTACCTACCTTTTACCCGGCAAGGGATCGCGCTCACGCTCAGAACCCATCAGCGTCTTCCCGATGACGCACCACGTCGAGTGTGGGGCACTGCCGGGTGTCTGGTGTTGAGGCGCCGACGAGATGGACCTCTGACGCACGGCCTGTCCCCAGAAAGTCCCCACTTTGGATCTCCAGACGTCCGTTGACCGCCCGAGTTGGGGCGAGATCGGGCGTAGTATTGAGCCGATGATGTTGAT
>JAOPYC010000042.1 GCA_025964795.1 Marmoricola sp. | reverse complement strand
TGGGCGCGGTGCAGATCGAGAACCAGGCCCGGATATAGCACTCCGCCACCGTCCCCGGTCTGGGGACGACGTTCGGCCGCGGCGGCGCCACCGACTACCAGCAGGACCTGATCAACTCCGACTGCATAGTGATCATGGGCTCGAACATGGCCGAGGCCCACCCGGTCGGGTTCCAGTGGGTGATGGAGGCCCAGGCACGCGGGGCGAAGATCATCCACGTCGACCCGCGGTTCACCCGCACCAGCGCGCTCGCGGACACCTTCGTGCCGCTGCGCGTCGGCACGGACATCGCGTTCCTGGGCGGAGTGATCAACTACGTCCTGGAGAACGAGCTCGACTTCCGCGACTACGTGGTGGCCTACACCAACGCGGCGGTGATCGTCGACGACGAGTACCGCGACACCGAGGACCTGGACGGACTGTTCTCGGGCTTCGACCCCGAGGCACGCGTCTACGACCCCCGCAGCTGGCAGTACGCCGGGGAGGGAGCCTCCGGCGACGACGGCTCGGAGCAGGACCTGGTCATCCAACGGGAGACCGCGAGCGCGCTCCAGCACGAGACGCACGGGGCCGGCGTCCGGGCGGATCCGCAGCGCGACGAGACCCTGCAGCACCCCAGCTGCGTCTACCAGATCCTCAAGCGGCACTTCTCGCGCTACACCCCCGAGGCGGTGTCCCGCACCTGTGGCGTCTCCACCGAGGCCTTCCTCGAGGTGGCGCGGGCCTTCGCCGAGAACTCCGGGCGTGACCGCACGACCGCGCTGGTCTACAGCGTGGGCTGGACCCAGCACAGCGTGGGTGTGCAGTACATCCGCACCGGCGCCATCCTGCAGCTGCTGCTCGGCAACATGGGACGTCCCGGCGGCGGCATCATGGCGCTGCGCGGGCACGCCAGCATCCAGGGGTCGACCGACATCCCGACCCTGTTCAACCTGCTGCCCGGCTACCTCCCGATGCCGACGGCCGGGCAGGACGACACCTTCGAGGACTGGATCGAGGGGATCAGCCATCCCGGGTCGAAGGGCTACTGGGCCACCGCGCGGGCCTACGGCGTGAACCTGCTCAAGGCCTACTGGGGCGACGCCGCGACCGCGGACAACGACTTCTGCTTCGACTACCTGCCCCGGATCACCGGCGACCACGGCACCTACCGCACGGTCCTGGACATGATCGACGGCAAGGTCAAGGGCTACTTCCTGCTCGGGCAGAACCCGGCCGTCGGGTCGGCGCACGGTAAGGCACAACGTCTCGGGATGGCCAACCTCGACTGGGTGGTGGTGCGCGACCTGTTCGAGATCGAGAGCGCCACCTTCTGGAAGGACTCCCCGGAGGTCGAGACCGGCGAGATCGTCCCGGAGGAGTGCCGGACCGAGGTGTTCCTGATGCCGGCCGCCTCCCACGTGGAGAAGGAGGGCACCTTCACCCAGACCCAGCGGATGCTGCAGTGGCGGGAGAAGGCCGTCGAGCCGCCGGGCGACTGCCGCTCCGAGCTGTGGTTCTTCTTCCACCTGGGACGGATCCTCCGGGAGCGCCTGGGCGACTCCACCGAGGACCGGGACCGCCCGTTGCTGGACCTTGCCTGGGACTACCCGATGGTCGGCGAGACTGACGACCCCAGCGCCGAGGCGGTGCTCAAGGAGATCAACGGCTTCGAGGTCGAGACCGGTCGCCCGCTGTCGACGTACACCGAGATGAAGGACGACGGCTCCACCCTGGGTGGCTGCTGGATCTACACCGGCGTCTACAAGGACGGGGTCAACCAGGCAGCACGGCGCAAGCCCGGCCGGGAGCAGAACTTCGTGGCCCCGGAGTGGGGCTGGGCGTGGCCCGCCAACCGGCGCACGCTCTACAACCGGGCCTCCGCGGACCCCGAGGGCAAGCCGTGGAGCGAGCGCAAGGCCTACGTGTGGTGGGACGCCGAGCTCGGCGAGAGCGGCGAGTGGACCGGGCACGACGTCCCCGACTTCGAGCTCACGAAGCCGCCGTCGTACCGCGCACCCGAGGGCACCGACGGGGTGGCGGGCATCGAGGGCATCGACCCGTTCATCATGCAGGGCGACGGGAAGGGCTCCCTGTTCGTGCCCAAGGGGCTCATCGAGGGCCCGCTGCCCACGCACTACGAGCCGGTTGAGTCGCCGTTCCGCAACCCGCTCTACGGCCAGCAGGCCAACCCCACGCGCAAGGAGTACGACCGCTCCGACAACCGGATGAACCCGAGTCCTCCGGAGGAGCACGGTGACGTCTTCCCCTTCGTGTTCACCACGAGCCGCCTGACCGAGCACCACACGGCTGGTGGGATGAGTCGCTACGTCGCACGGCTGGCCGAGCTGCAGCCGGAGATGTTCATCGAGGTCTCGCCGGAGCTCGCGGAGCTGCGGGGCCTGGAGAACGGTGGCTGGTGCCACGTCGTCACCGCACGCGCCGCGGTCGAGGGTCGCGTGCTGGTCACCGACCGGCTCTCCCCGCTCCGCGTCGAGGACCGCATCGTGCACCAGGTGTGGCTGCCCTACCACTGGGGCACTGGCGGCATGGTCACCGGCGACTCGGCCAACGACCTCTTCGGCATCTCGCTCGACCCCAACGTGCTGATCCAGGAGAGCAAGGTGGGCACGTGCGACGTACGCCCGGGGAGGCGGCCCACGGGCCCCGAGCTGCTGCGGTTCGTCGAGGACTACCGGCGACGCTCGGGCGTGGACGACGACCACGTGCGGCCCATCGTGACCACCGGACCGACCGCGGAGCAGCACGACGGCGGCGACACGGACCCACAACCCAGCGGAGGATCCTGATGGCCGGCAAGCACAGCCTGTTCGGACCGGTGGACCCGGCCGCCGACGCGGGGTACGACGAGGACCACCCGCCGCGCAAGGGGTTCTTCACCGACACCAGCATCTGCATCGGCTGCAAGGCCTGCGAGGTGGCGTGCAAGGAGTGGAACGACGTCCCGTCCGACCACTTCTCGATGCTCGGCTCCTCCTACGACAACAGCTTCTCCCTCAACGCCAACCAGTGGCGCCACGTCGCCTTCATCGAGCAGCCGAAGCGGATGGGGGAGCAGGAGTCGGGGCTGCGCCGACAGGCCGCCGAGCGTGCCGTCTCGCTGGGCATGCCGGCCATGGGTGCACCGCCCGACGTGCTGAAGGCCGAGGCGCTGCGAGGGGACCCGCCGCAGGGCGAGGTGATGCTTCCGGAGTCCGGCCAGGACGACGCCGTCGACCGCCCCGACTTCCGGTGGCTGATGTCCTCCGACGTCTGCAAGCACTGCACGCACGCCGCCTGCCTGGACGTCTGTCCCACCGGCTCGTTGTTCCGCTCCGAGTTCGGGACGGTCGTGGTCCAGGACGACATCTGCAACGGCTGCGGCTACTGCGTCCCGGCCTGCCCCTACGGCGTGATCGAGCGGCGCAAGGGCCCCGAGGGAGCCAAGAACGTCGGCATCGCGCAGAAGTGCACCCTGTGCTACGACCGTCTCGACGCCGGTGCGACCCCGGCCTGCGCCCAGGCCTGCCCGACGCAGTCCATCCAGTTCGGCGACGTCGAGGAGCTCCGCGAGCGGGCTAACGCGCGGGTGGAGACCCTGCACGAGGCCGGCATCATGGACGCCCGGCTCTACGGCAACGACCCCGACGATGGCGTCGGCGGAGCGGGTGCGTTCTTCCTGCTGATGGACGAGCCGGAGGTCTACGGGTTCCCGCCCGACCCGGTCGTGACCACCAAGGACCTGCCGGACATGTTCCGCAAAGCCGGGCTGGCCGCGCTGGGCCTGCTGGCCGGGGTGGCCGTCTCGTTCGTGGGGAAGCGGGGATGATGAACCGATGAGCGGCTCGGTCGGACGCGAGGGGATCCAGGACGGGCGGCCCGACGTCCAGGCGACGCCGGGGTCCGCAGGTGGACGCACCGACCGCCGGAGGCGGCGCGGCGGACGACGCCGAGGCGGTGCCGAACGCTCGATGGTGCCCGAGGCGACGTTCACCTCCTACTACGGGCGGGCGATCGTCAAGCCCTCGCCGTGGGAGGCCGACATCCCGGCGTACCTCTTCGCCGGAGGGCTGGCGGCCGGGTCGTCACTGATCGCCGCCGGTGCCGACCTCACCGGTCGCCCCACGCTGCGTCGATCGGGTCGGCTGGGCGCGATCGCCGCGCTGTCGTTCTCGATGGTGGCCCTGGTGCACGACCTCGGGAAGCCGTCCCGGTTCCTGAACATGCTCCGGGTCGCCAAGCTGACCTCCCCGATGTCGGTGGGCACCTGGATCCTGTCGATCTACGGTCCGTTCGCCGGCGCGGCCGCAGGCGCCGAGGTCGTGCGGATGCTGCCGGCGCGCTACCGCGTGGGGCCGCTGCGCCTGGCGGCGTACGTCGATCGTCCGGCGGGAGTGCTGGCGGCGCTGTTCGCGCCCCCCGTCGCGGCCTACACCGCGGTGCTGCTGGCCGACACCGCGACCCCCTCCTGGCATGCGGCCTACAAGGAGCTGCCGTTCGTCTTCGTCGGCTCGGCGGCGGCCGCGTCGGCGGGCCTGGGACTGGTGACCTCGCCCCTCGAGGAGACCGGTCCCGTACGCCGGATGGCGCTCGGAGGGGCCGTGGCCGAGCTGCTCATGGAGCATCGGATGGAGCAGTCCATGGGCATCACCGCCGAGCCGCTCCACCAGGGCAAGGCAGGACGCCTGATGCGGGCGGCCAAGGCACTGACGCTGGCCGGGGCGGCCGGGTCCCTGCTCGCCGGGCGCAGCCGGACGGTCGCCGTGCTCTCCGGCACGGCCCTGCTGGCGGGGTCGGCCTGCACCCGCTTCGGGGTGTTCGAGGCCGGGCAGGCCTCGGCGAGGGACCCGAAGTACACCGTCGTCCCCCAGCGTGAGCGGCTGGAGCGGGACGCGCCGGTGCGCTTCGAGGGATGACTGCGGCGTGTCGACAGCAGAGCCTCCAGGAGGGGCCCGTCCGCTGCGGGTAGCACTGATGGACGACTACGCAGTCGTCGTCGCCGGGCTGCGCGCGCTGCTCGAGCCCTACGAGGACCGCGTCCAGGTGGTGGAGCTGGACAGCCAGATGGACGTCGAGAGCGACATCGACGTGCTGCTGTACGACGGTTTCAGCCGCGAACGGGTCGTCGGGCCGGTGCGCGAGGTCATCGCCTCGACGCCGGCTCCCGTCGTACTGTTCACCTGGCACCTGGGTCCCGAGATGGTCAGCGAGGCTCTCGAGAACGGGATGGCCGGCTGCGTGTCCAAGACCGCCTCGGCCGAGGAGCTCATCGAGGCCCTGGAACAGGTGCACCGAGGCGCCGTGGTCGTGAGCCAGGATCCCGGCCCCGACGCCGCCCCGGCCGCCGGCGAGTGGCCGGGCAGGTCCCACGGCCTGACCGCCCGGGAGTCGGAGGTGATGGCCCTGATCGCCCAAGGGCTCACCAACCCCGAGATCGCCGAGCGGGCCTACATCTCGCCGAACACGGTGAAGTCCTACATCCGGTCGGCGTACCGCCGGATCGGGGTGGAGCGCCGTTCCCAGGCGGTGCTGTGGGCGACCCAGAACGGGTTCCTGCCGGACCACAAGCGCACCATCGTGGTCCCCGACGACGGGACCGCCTCGGGCTCGCGGACCGAACGGGTGCTCCGCCTCCAGGGGTGACCGACGGTCCTCGAGATCCCACCCTGCGGGGTGGACCGGACCCCGCCCGGCCCGGATTAGGTTCGCAGTCGGATCCCGGGCGAGAGGAACGTGAGCACCGTCGTCAACGCAAGCTCGAACGAGCGCTTCACCGCAGCAGACCAACGCCGACGCAACCGCACCCAGACACTCCTGGCGGCCGCCGCCGAGGTCGAGGGCGGGGAACGACGCGACCTGCTGGGGCAGGTGGTCGAGCTGAACCTGGGGGTGGCCGACGCGTTGGCCAGGCGCTACCGGGACCGGGGCATCGCCGCGGACGACCTGCGACAGGTGGCCTACCTGGCGTTGGTCAAGGCCGCCCACGGCTTCGACGTCGCTCGCGCCGACGTCGACTTCCTGACCTACGCCGTGCCGACGATCCGGGGCGATCTGCGCAAGCATTTTCGCGACCACGGCTGGATGGTCCGGCCCCCGCGACGGCTCCAGGAGCTGCAGACGGCCCTGGCCAAGGTCTCCGAGGATCTCACCCGGACCTTGCACCGCGCCCCGCGTGCCGCCGACTTGGCTGCCCGCCTCGGGGTGGCTGAGTCGGAGGTCCGGGAGGCGATGGCGGTCCAGGGCTGCTTCAACCCCTGCTCGCTGGACCACCTCCAGCAGCACGCCTTCGGCTCCCTGGGAGAGGCCGAAGGTGCTGAGGACCCCGGCCACCTCGCCGTCGAGGCGCACGCCGTGGTGGCTCCGCTGCTCGCGGGGCTGAGCCCGCGCGACCGCCAGATGGTCGTGCGCCGGTTCTTCGATGATTGGACCCAGCGCGAGATCGGCGAGGAGCTCGGAATCAGCCAGATGCAGGTCTCCCGGCACCTGACCCGGATCCTGGTCACCCTGCGCAGGCAGGCGGGTGGCCAGGACCCTTTCGCCACCGCGGCGTGATCCTCAAGCCAGGTCGAAGCGGTCCAGCTCCATGACCTTCACCCAGGCCGCCACGAAGTCGTGGACGAACTTGTCCTGGGCGTCGGCGCTGGCGTAGACCTCCGAAAGAGCTCGCAGCTGTGAGTTCGCCCCGAACACGAGGTCCACGGCGGTCGCCGTCCCACGCAGCTCGCCGGAGGCGACATCGCGGATGTCGTAGACGTTCTCGGAGGACTCCGAGGCCTTCCACTCGGCGCCTGCTGCCAGCAGGTTCACGAAGAAGTCGTTGGTCAGCCAGCCGACACGATCGGTGAACACACCGTGGGCAGACCCGGGGGCGGTGATCCCGAGCGCGCGGAGTCCGCCGACCAGGACGGTCATCTCCGGGGCCGTGAGGTTCAGCTGGTAGGCCCGGTCGAGCAGCAGCGTCTCGGGCGAGAGCTTCGCGCCCTCGTGCAGGTAGTTGCGGAAACCGTCGGCCCGCGGCTCCAGGACGGCGAAGGACTCGACGTCGGTCTGCTCCTGGGTGGCATCGGTGCGCCCCGGGTGGAACGCGACGGTGACCTCGACCCCCGCGTCGCGGGCGGCCTGCTCGATCGCGGCCGACCCACCGAGCACGATCAGGTCGGCCATGGAGACCTGCCTGTCCCCGGCGGCGTTGAAGTCCTGCTGCACCTGACCCAGCACCTCAAGCACCTGCTCGAGCTCCGCGGGCTGGTTGACGGCCCAGCTGCGCTGGGGCTCGAGCCGGATCCGTGCCCCGTTGGCCCCTCCGCGCTTGTCCGTCCCGCGGAACGTGGCGGCTGCGGCCCACGCCGTGGACGCGAGCTGGGTGACCGTGAGCCCGGAGTCCAAGAGCGTCTGCTTGAGCTCCTGCACGTCCTCGTCACCGATCGGCTCCGAAGCGGCGTCCGGGACGGGGTCCTGCCAGAGCTGGGGCTCGGCGACCCAGGGTCCGAGATAGCGCGAGAGCGGGCCCATGTCACGGTGCAGGAGCTTGTACCAGGCCTTCGCGAACGCCAGCGCGAACTCGTCCGGGTTCTCGTGGAAGCGCCTCGAGATCTTCTCGTAGGTCGGATCCTCACGAAGCGCGAGATCGGTGGTGAGCATGCGCGGGCGGTGCTTCCTCCCGGGGTCGTGCGCGTCGGGCACCGTCTCGGTGGCGTCCTTGGCGACCCACTGGTGGGCACCGGCCGGGCTCTCGCTCAGCTCCCAGTCGTGCCCGAAGAGGCTGTCGAAGAAGCCGCTGCCCCACTGCGTCGGTGTGTTGGTCCAGGTCACCTCCAACCCACTGGTGATGGTGTCGGGACCCTTGCCGGTGCCGTAGGTGTTCCTCCAGCCCAGACCCTGGGCGTCGACGGGGCACCCCTCGGGCTCGGGCCCGACGTAGTCGCCCGAGGCGGCGCCGTGCGTCTTGCCGAACGTGTGCCCGCCGGCGATCAGCGCGACGGTCTCCTCGTCGTTCATCGCCATCCGCCGGAAGGTCTCGCGGATGTCGCGTGCCGCCGCCAGGGGATCGGGGTTGCCGTTGGGGCCTTCGGGGTTTACGTAGATCAGCCCCATCTGGACCGCACCGAGCGACCCCGAGAGCTCCCGGTCCCCGCTGTAGCGCTCGTCGCCCAGCCAGGTGTCCTCGGGCCCCCAGAAGATCTCCTCCGGTTCCCAGATGTCCTCTCGGCCGAAGCCGAAGCCGAAGGTCTCGAAGCCCATGGACTCCAGGGCGACATTGCCCGCCAGGACGAGCAGGTCGGCCCAGGAGACCTTCTGGCCGTACTTCTGCTTGATCGGCCACAACAACCGTCGGGCCTTGTCCAGGTTGGCGTTGTCGGGCCAGCTGTTCAGCGGGGCGAAGCGTTGGGCCCCGTCGCCGGCGCCGCCGCGCCCGTCGGTGATCCGGTAGGTGCCTGCTGAGTGCCAGCTCATCCGGATGAACAGTCCGCCGTAGTGGCCGAAGTCGGCCGGCCACCAGGCCTGCGAGCTGGTCATCAGCTCGACGAGATCGCTCTTGAGCGCCTCGACGTCCAGCTTCTCGAACTCCTCGGCGTAGTCGAACGCCTGCCCCAGGGGATCGGTGGTGACGGCGTGCTTCCTGAGGACCTGCAGGTCGAGCTGGTCGGGCCACCAGTCCTGCACGGTTCGCGGCCGACCGGTCCTGGGGGTGGGGGAGTCGATCGCCGGGTTCTCGCTCTCGCTGCCGTGCGCGTGAGCCTCGTGTCGCTCGGTCATGTGGTTCCTTCCGGGGTGTGGGGCTGATCAGGGGCAGGGGATCGGTGTCCGCGTGCGGCGTCGCGTGGACGGCGGCCAGCTCACCGATCGAGGGCGATGGTCTCGCCGCGGCGTACTGATCGGATCACCTGGCCGAAACCCGCGGCGCCTGCCAGGTCTTGGAAGTCGGACAGTGGCGAACGGAAGACCCGGTAGTCGTCGTAGTGCACCGGGATCGCCTGGCGTGGTCGGACACGCCGCAGGAAGTCCACGCCCTGCGGGCCGTCCATCGTCACGGTGTGCAGCAGGACCCGGGTCCCGCCGAGGTGGACGACAGCCACGTCGATGTCGGGATGCCGCCCGGTGATCTCGTCGAGGTGGTCACCGGTCAGCGTGTCGCCGCTCAGGTAGACCCGCCGACGCACCTGACCGCCCTGGGCGTGCTCCAGCAGGGTGCCCATCACCGGCGGCAGCAGCCGGCCCATCAGGCCTCGTGCATGGACAGCCGGCAGGGCCGTCACGGTGAGGCTCTCCTCCGCATGGCTGAGGGTGCGGGATCCCCACACCGGGAGCCCATCGGCCGCGAAGCCCCACCGGGTCAGGGTGCGGGCGGCGTGCGGGGTGGTGAGCACGGGCTGCGACCGGTCCAGCTCCGCGCGCGCGACCCGGTCGAAGTGATCGCCGTGGAGGTGGGAGAGCAGCACCGCGTCCAGCGCCGGGAGCGCAGCAGGGGACATGCCCGGGTCGGTGAGTCGGCGCGACCACAGCCCCTTGCCGAGATAGGCCCGCTGGCCTCGATGCAGGAAGTTGGGGTCGGTCAACAGGGTGAACGAACCCAGACGCAGAACCGTGGTCGCCGTTCCGATGAACGTCAGTGAGTCCAAGACACCCATGCCTCCCGTCGCTGTCAACGACCGGTACCCCGGGAGTCAGGGCCCATGCGGGGGCGCCGGGTCGGTCCGGGACAGGAGAGCCCCCGGGGCCCTGGGCGATGCGTGATCGCCCATGGACCCCGGGGGCCGGGCCCCTAGGACGTCGGGGCCTCGTCCTTGACCTGGTCCACGGAGGACTGGCCTTCCTGCTTCACGTTCTGGGCCGAGTCCTGCGCCGAGGCCTTGACCTCCTGGACGGCCTGCTTGGCTGACTCGCCGAGGTCCCTGCCGATGTCCTGCCCGACGGACTTGGCCTCGTCGATCAGCGGCTGGCCGTGCTCCTTGGCGGCCTCGACCACGCGCTGCGCGGTCTGCGCCTCGGTCCGGCTGGCCGGGATCAGTGCCGAGATGAGCATCCCCGCACCGAACGCCACCGCGCCCGCGACGAGCGGGTTTCCGGCCGTCGCGGACCCCACGGTGCCCATGGCGTCCTGCGCGGAACCCTTGACGGAGCCGGCGGCTCCGGACGGCGAGGTCCGTGACGTCACGCTCTGGGCCGAGCCCATCACCTTGTCCTTGACCGAGCCCAGTCCCTGCCGGGCGGCGTCCTTGCGTCGCTGGACGACGCGCTGCGGACTCACCTTGTCGCTGAGCTCGTCGAGGTTGCGGGACAGGTCCGCGCGGGTGCTCTCGATGTCGGCGGGGGTCGTGGTCAGTGCGTCTGTGTCTTGGCCCATTGGGCGTCCTCCTTCAGGGTTTGCTGCGTGACGGGCAGCTGGGGGTTGGCGTTCTTGAACTGCTGACGGCCCTTCAGGGCCAGGACCGCCGCGACGATGCCCCAGAGCAGGGCGACGATGAGCGCTGCGAGCTCTACGGGCATCCAGTTGTCCAGCAGGTAGGTGAGGGCGAGGGACAGGAAGAAGAGCGTCAGGTAGCCCGTGACGCCTGCGGCTCCGAACATCCCGGCGCCGGTGCCGAGCTTGGTGACCTCGCGCTTCATCTCCGAGGTGGCCAGGTCCATCTCCTGACGGATCAGCGTGCTCAGGTCCTGGCTGATGTCACCGACGATCTCGCCCAGGGACCGCGTGCCGGAGTCGCCGCTGTCGGGCGCCGCGTGCGCCCCCAGGTCCGGGGTCGCGTGGGACTGCTCGGTCATGCGCGCCCCCCGTCCGGTCCGACGACGCCGCTCTCCGACATCTCCACGCCCTTGACCCCGAGGTCGGAGGACTTGAGGTCGGCGGACGCGGACGACGCGGGGGCCGTCCGCGGCGCCCCGGGCGTCGACTGGGACGGGAACGCAGGCGCGGAGGAGGAGGCAGGCGTCGCGACAGAGGAGTCACCGTCGGTCGAGCTCTGCTGGGAGTCCTTGGCTCCTCGGGTGACCCGGCCGACCACGACACCGGCGACCAGGGCGCCGAGCAGGAACGTCCCGGGGCGTCGACGCGCGAAGCCGCGGACGTCGTCGAGCAGCTCACGCGGCTCACGACCTTCCAGATGAGCGGCAGCCGACCTCGCCTGGTCGGCGACCTGCTGGACGACCTGGCCCGCGAGACCGGAGGTGCCCTCGCCCTGGGAGGTCATCGCGTGCAGGTCGTCCCCGAACGTGCGCACGACCTCGGCGAGGCGGTCCTTCTGCTCCCGGGACTGGGCGTCGACCTGCGAGGTCGCATCGTCGAGCAGGCCTCGCGCTTGGTTGCGCGCGTCGCGGACCACGCTCTGCGCCTCGTCCTTGGCGACCCCGGCGACGCGCTGTCCTTCGTCCTTCGCGGTGCCGGCTGCCTGCTGGGCCTGCTCCTTGGCTCCGGGGTCCGCCCCGGATGTCCTGTCGCCACCCGGGACTCCGTGGGTCAGATCGGGTTCGTTCGAGAAATTCGTCGTGCTCATGCCGTCTCCTTCTCGGTTGCACTTCGGGTCTGTCGTTACCGCCCGAGGGCGGGTAACGGCTGTTCGGTACCCAGCCCCCGAACGCACATGCGCCCGTTTTCGTGGTTCGTTTACAGCGTAAGTTGGGTTATCAACTGTCGTTTACGTTGTAAGTGACCGGGTACCCCTGCGTGCAGCAGTACATCCAGTCGACAATCAGGGAGTCAGCATGCTGAACGAAAGTGAAGCGCAAGAGGTGCTGGGCAGGACGGTCTACTCAGGCGAGGGCGAGAAGATCGGCAAGGTCGGCCAGGTGTTCCTCGACGACCAGACGGGGCGACCGGAGTTCGTGCCGGTGAACACCGGTCTGTTCGGGACCAGCGAGTCGTTCGTGCCCGTCCAGGGCGCCTCGCTCGAGGGCGAGGACGTCTCGGTCCCGTACAGCAAAGCCCAGATCAAGGACGCACCTCGGGTCGACCTGGACGGGGACCACCTCGAACAGGCCGATGAGGATCGCCTCTTCGCCTACTACGACAGCGCGGCTGGTGCCGCGACCAACGCCGCCGGCCCCAGCGGTCACGACACCTTGGGTCACGAGATCCCAGGTCACGACGGCTCAGGTCACGACTCCCCGGGTCACGACACCTCGGGTCCCGACACCGACGACGCGATGACCCGCTCGGAGGAGCACTTGTCCGTCGGCACCGCGAGCCGGGAGGCCGGGCGTGCCCGCCTGCGCAAGTACATGACGACCGAGACCGAGACCGAGACCGAGACGGTCGAGGTCCCCGTGCGCAAGGAGCGCGCCGTACTGGAGATCGAGCCCGTCACGGGCTCAAACCTGGACGACGCCACCTCGGGCCCCGACATCTCGGAGGAGGAGCACGAGGTGGTCCTCAACGAGGAGCGCGTCGTGGTCGACAAGGTGGCCGAGCCCGTGGAGCGGGTGCGTCTGGGAACCGAGACCGTGACCGAGCAGGAGACGGTCAGCGACGAGGTGCGCAAGGAGCACATCGAGCTCGACGGCGACGTCGACGACCGGCGCTGACCCGAGGGCGGGTGCCGCAGACCGCGGCCTGCGGCACCCATCGTCCCCGCGCAGGACGCGCGGACGATCAACCAACAAACCAACGGAAGGTGATCACCTTGTCACGCACTCACGCCAGCGGCGCTTCGCCGCTGAACCCCGACTCTGCCCGCGAGCGGTCGGACGACGTTCCTGACCGCCGCTCGGATGCCCGGGACGACATCACGCCCGGTCGCGTCGACACGGGCCACGAGCAGGCGCGGGAGAAATTCGGCGGCGTCAACCTCGGGGCCGTCTTCTTCGGATGGATCGTCGCCATCGGCGTCGCCGTACTCCTGACCAGCGTTCTGGGCGCGGTCGGTGCGGGGCTGGGCTTCAGCGGGAATGTCTCCCAGTCCCAGGCCGAGCGTCAGGCCGGCACCATCGGTGTGGCCGCCGCGATCGTCCTGACCCTGCTCGCGGCGCTCGTCGGCGGGAAGGTCGGGCATCGGTACCACGACCGCGTCGATCGGGTCGCCGGGCGATGATCCCGGTCGTGGCACCACCGCTGGGTGCCTCATCACAGGAGGACGGCGAGGTGGATCGCCGGGTTCGTGCCGAGCGCGTGAGGGCGCCGTCGAGCGGCGCGCGCAACGCCTACAACCTGGTGATGCACGAGCGGGCGACCTGGCGCGAGGCCGTGCTGGGTTCTGCATTCCTGCTCGGCCTCGTCACGGCCGCCGGCTCCGCGGCAGCCGGGGTCCTGGCCGTACGGCGCTGGCGGCGGAGCAAGGTGCGCTGACACTGCCGCACACCGATGGAGTCAGTGCTCCATGCGGATGAGCTCGATGCGGTTGAGCAGGTCCTCGAGCGACTCCTCGAACTCCTCGGCGGCATGGTCCTCGGTCAGTGCGTCGCGCAGCTCACGGACCAGAGGATGCCGCGGAGCGTTCTCGTCGAGGTTCTCCTCCTCGATCACGTCCAGCGGCCCCAGGTCGGCACCCTGGGTCGCCACCTCCAGCAGCAGGTGGCCGAGGAGGAAGCTGCTGAACGCTCGATAGGCCCGAACCGCTGCCTCGTGGCTGAAACCCTCTGCGATCAAGCCGCGCAGGAACGCCTCCACCCAGTGCAGGCTTCGCAGCGGTGGCCGCAGCCACGGGGCTTCAGCCGGTCTCGAGGCCACCAGGGGAAAGGCCTTCGGGTGGGTGAGCGCGACGCGTCGTACGCCGTGGGCGAGGCGTTGCAGGAAGTCCTGCCACCCGTGGGTGGGGTCCTCGAACACCTCGGAGTCCTCGCTCATCGAGTTCGTCATCGAGTTCGCGATCGCATCGAGCAGCTCCTCGCGTCCCGCCACGTAGCGGTACAGCGACATGGCCTCCACACCGAGAACGCTGCCCAGTCGACGCATCGAGAGTCCCGGAAGGCCGAACTCGTCGATGTAGGCCAGAGCGGCCGAGACAATGAGCTTCTCGGACAGGGCTATCCGCGCCGACGGGGGAGCGCCACCCTCGACCACGACCTTGTCGGCGTCCATGGTGAGCGCTGTCGAGGCATCAGAGGGGGCGTCGGAGCCGGCGACCTCGAGCCTGCCGGCATGCTGACCGCCCTCGGCGACATCCTTCGACTCCCGTGCCATGACACCAGCCTGTCACGAAGCCGGGCAACGCAACCTGTCAACGGGGATGTGTTCGAAGATAGACCCCGGTGTAGAGGCGCACGGGTCGCTGGTCGATCTCCCACCGGGGCACGGTGCCATCCTCCCTGTCGGCTCCCTGTCGGCTCCCTGTCGGCTCGCTGCCGGTCGCGCCGGCTCGGACGCGGGTCATCGCAGGTGCAGCAGGCCTTCGATGATCGCCACGATCCCGGCCAGGGCCGAGAGCGTGAGAACGGCCGGGCGCGTGCGTCCCCGGTCCAGGACCCGGCGCATCGGTCCCGAAGCCACGAAGCCGATCACGACTCCGGGAAGGATCAGGGCTGAGGCCCTCCACTCGGGCGAGCCGAAGTGCCCGGAGAGGACCAGGGCGGCGAGTGAGGTGACCGCGGTGATGACGAAGAACGCCGAAAGGTTGTTCCGCAGCCGGGCTCCCTCCGACCGGGAGTAGAGAAGCGCCAGCGGAGGACCACCGATGGACGCCGCGGTGGCCAGGAAGCCTGATGCCACGCCTGCCACGCCAAGGCTGATCCGGTGCGGCGACAGGTGCACCGGCGTCGCTGAGAGCACCACCGCAAGCACCACCAGGATCCCGATGGGCAGCGCCAAGGCGCTGGACGGCACGACGGCCAGCAACGCCACCGCGGCGCAGGTACCGGGCAACAGACCGAGGACCGCCCAGCCGAGCTGCGGATCCAGGGTGGCGGGTTCGCGGACGAGGATGAGCACGGAGAGCACCAGCCCTGCCGCCACGGCCGGGCCGGGGACGAGGGCCGGGTCCAAGGCGGCCAGCACCGGCACGGCCATCAGGTTCATTCCGAAGCCGACCGCCCCGTGGATGGTGCACGAGACAGCCACCACGACCGTGGCGAGTGCGAGGACGAGCACGTGCCTCTCGTACCCGGGGACGGGAGGCGTCAATCAGCGGCGTACGACGGGCGCGGTCTCCTCCCGGCTTGGCCCGGCCGGCGATGATCAGCTCACGCAGCGCGTGTTCTGCCTCCGGGGCGATTCGGCTGCGCCGCGTCGGGTACCGCCGTGACCTGCAGCACGAATGCCCTGCAGCGTCGGGAGATGGAGGCCCCCTCTTGCGCTACGTGACCGTATGGACCCGCGTCCTCGCCGTCGTGGCGGTGCTGGATCTGTTGCTCGCGCTGGTGATGTACAGACCGCTGAACGTCATCATCGCCCTGATGTGTGCCTCGGCCGTCTCGGCCGTGATCATTGCCGCCTGCAGGCAGGACCAGCCCCACGTCGTACCACTC
The DNA here is from genome assembly GCA_025964795.1 of Marmoricola sp. Classification (GTDB taxonomy): domain Bacteria; phylum Actinomycetota; class Actinomycetes; order Propionibacteriales; family Nocardioidaceae; genus Marmoricola. Next base: position 4,144 of record JAOPYC010000042.1, on the reverse strand, counting down.
GACTGGTCGCAGATCCGCGAGGACTCAGCTCTGCTCGCTTGTCTCCTCGTCGGGCTGCCCGCTGCCGTGCAGATCTCGCCCGGTGCGACGATCATCATGATCCTGGTCGCCGTCGGCACGGCGCCGCCCCTCGTTGCCAGAGCCCGAAGTCTTGCCGCGCGGATCACGCGCTGGCCGGGCGACGCGAGCACGGACTCCGCGACGGATCCGGACGTCCCGGTGCGGTCAGCTGATCGGGTGAGCAGGCTGCTGGAGCTCGGGCCCACCCCCGAACGAGTGGCGTCCTTGGACACCGCGACCCTCTGCCTGGCGTGGCGACGCAGCTTCTTGATGCTGGCGGCGGCGTCGACCCCTGCGGAGAGGAGCGTCGTGGCGGATCTGCGACAGGTCTACCTGGACGAGCTAAACAAGCGGTATCCGAGCTCGGTCGCGACCTGGCTCGCGAGCTTCCCGTCGCCGGGGAGCGGTCCGGACGGTTATCTACCTCGACGTGAGGGGCGCTGACATGACCTGTGGGACCCCCCGAGAGAATGCCGAAGGTTGACGCAACGCGGGTTCTCGCCGTCAACGCCGGGACGACCAGTCTGAAGCTCTCGGTCGTCTCGGCAGGAGAACGGCTGGCCGAGACCACCATCGAGCACTGGGCCGGGCAGGACCTCTCCGGTCTGGAGACGTTCCTCCGAGGTGCCCACGGGGTCGATGCGGTCGCTCGCCGCGTGGTTCACGCTGTCACGCGGCTCGGGGATTCCGTACGCCTGGACGGCGACCTCCTCGATCGGCTGGACAGCCTTTCCGCGTTGTCACCTCGGCACGATCCTCGGGCGGTCCGGTTCATTCGGCGGGTGTGCGAGGTCGTGGACCTGTCCACCGTGCTCTGCTTCGACACCGCCTTCTACCGCACCATTCCGCCCGAGGCAGCGATCTTCGCGCTTCGGGCGCCGTGGAGCGAGGAGGGGGAGCGGGGTAATGGTGCTGCGCAGGGACTCTCGCACGCGCACGTCGTACGGCGTACGGCCGAGCTCGTGGGGCGTCCGGCCGATCGAGTGTCGCCGGTGTCGTGCCACCTCGGCTCCAGCTCCTCCCTGGCGGCAGTGCGACACGGTCGATGCGTGGACACCACGTTCGGATTCACGCTCCAGGAAGGCTTGTCGGCGGTCACCAGAGCCGACACGCAGCCGGCCGGGATCACCGGCTACTCGGGTGACATGCGCGAGATTCTCGACGGCAAGAGGCGCGGCGACAGCACGTGCGAGCAGGCGTTGGCGATCTACATGCATCGCCTGTGCAGGGAAGCGGGCGCCATGGTGGCTGCGGCCGGTCCTCTCGATGCCTTGGCCTTCACCGGCGGCGTGGGCGAGGGGTCAGTGGAGGTCCGCGCTCACCTCAGCGGTGCCTTGGCGCATCTGGGCGTCCAGTTCGACGCTGACCGCAATGCCGGGGTCACCGAGGGTGTGATCAGTCCCGAGGCCGCTGGCGTCAGCACCCTCATCGTCCGGGCCGGCGAGGACCTCGAGATGGCCCGGGAGGTCGACCACCTGCTGGGCTAGAGGCAGCCGCGGGGCGTCAGCCGAATTTCCGGCTCTGGCGCATGCTCCGCGCCGGTACGGGTACCGCCGGAGCACTGTCACATAGTCGGCTGTCACACACCCTCCCGTCATGACCGTGTGGCCGCCACCTCTCCCAGGAAGTGACATGCGGGAGCCGTCCGGCCGGGGGTGGTCACGCACCAGGACGGCTCCCCCCTCTGGGCACCACTACCAGGACTCGGTTGCACGCTGTGCCTGCTGGAGCACGTGGTGCGCCGTCTCGCTCAGGGTCACCCCACGCTGCTCGGCCAGCTCGCGGAGCAGCTGGTGGGCTTCGGCGAACCCGACGTTCTCCCGGTAGGCCAACACTCCCTTGGCCTGCTCGACCATGGATCGTGCGGAGATGGCCTCGTGCACGCGTGCCGCGACGACGCCTTCGGGCAGGTCGGCGGAATGGGTGACGGCCATCGTGGCCAGGTCGGCGAAGAGGTGTCCCAGGGTGTGGGCGTCCTCGCGAGGTTCGGTGCCGGGGGAGAGGAACACGTTGAGCCCGCCGAGGACGTGGCCGCGCCAGTGCATGGGATAGGCGTGCACGGCGACGTACCCGGCCGCCAGGATGGCCTCCCCGACGACGCCCCAACGGTCAGAGATCTGTTCTCCCGCCGCGCTGACCATCGTCGCCGTCCGCATCGACTCCACGCAGGGCCCGCGGTCGTGCTGGATCTGGAGCAGCTCCAGCTCCTCGGCACGGTGCGAGCTGGTGCTGAGCATCTCCAGGCCGCGTCGACCGTCGTCGATGAGCACGGCCACCGCGGCGGCCGGGTAGAGCGCGACGCAGTTGCGGACGAGCCCGTCGAGCACGTCGCCGGAGTCGTAGTGCCGGACCATGGCGGCAACGGTCTCGGCCACGGCCCGCTCGGTGGTCATCTCCGTCATGGGGATCAGCTGCCTCCGTCGTGGTGCTGCCGAAAGTCGAGCGTACGCCGGGTCACGGCGTCGGCCACCTCGGACAAGGACTGGTTGTGCGCGAACGCGTGGGCCCTGAGCAGAGCGAGCGCGTCCGCCGGGACGATGGTCAGCTGCGCCACCACCATGCCGACGGCGTGGTCGATCTGGTCGCGGGCGGACCAGAGCAGCTCGGTGGTGTCGGACCGCTCGAAACGCCCCACGATGGTCATCCCGATGGTGTTGGCGAGGAACGCCGCGTCGTCAGGCTGAAGGCTGGTCCGTGGCTGGTCGAACTGATAGGTGGACAGGACCCCGAGCACCTCGGTGTGCGGGATCATCGGGTAGGCCACCAGCCACGGCATCCGGGGCTCGAGGGACTGGCCGAGCAGCGGCCAGGTGACCGACGCGGACTCTACGCTCGTCGCAACTCGCTCGCGGCTCCTGAAGGCATCAAGCGCAGGACCTTCGCGCAGAACGTCCTGGAGCTCCTCGATGCGCTCCCCGAGAACCCCGACGGAGGCGACGACCGTTCGCTCGGTCCTGGCGAACCCGATCGTGATGGCACCGCCGTCCGCCTCCATGATGCGCACGAAGGCCTCCAGCAGGCGCTCGCTCAGCGGAGCCTCGGGCGGCGTGGAGGCCAGCATGCTGGTCAGTCGGCTCAGAAGCGTTACATCCTGAGCCATGGGCACTCCTGCGGAGCCGAGCGGTCGAGGCATCCACGCTAGCAGCCCGACAGGGGGCTCTCGGGAAAGGTGGTGAACCCCGGACGGGTCAGCTGCCGCGCTTCGTGGACGACTTGGCGTCGGCGGCACGCTGGTTGGCCTCGTCCACCAGATGGGCGGCGATGTCGCGGAGCTTGAGGTTGCTGGTGGAGGACATCCGGACAAGGAGACCGAAGGCGGCGTCGTCGTTCAAGGTGTACTGGCCCATCAGCATGCCGATGGCCTGCCCGATGGTGCTGCGCGTCTTCAGCCCCTCGTTGAGGGCGTCGATCTGCCGGGCGCTGCCCAGAGCGATGGCAGCGTGGGTGGCGAACAGCTCGGCGATGGCCTCGGCCTCGGGATGGATCTGCTCACTCTGGGTCGAGTAGAGGTTGAGACCGCCGAGGGTCCCCTCGTCGTCGAGGAACAGCTTGAGGGCCAGCTGTGACTGCAGCCCGAGGTCGACGGCACGGGGCACATACCTGGGCCAGCGCTGGTCGTGGCGGATGCTCGGGGCCGCGACGACCTCGGCCTCCCGCAGGGTGTCGACGCACGGACCTTCGCCGAGCTCGTACTGGAGAGCGTCCAGGTCCCACACCAGGTCGCCGGTCGCAGCCCGCGTCGTCACGCGTCCCTTCTTGTCGACCGTGGAGATGCCGACCGCGTCGAAACCCGGGAGGGACTTCATGGCCGCGGAGGCGATCGCTTTCAACGTCTCGTCGACGTCGGTCGAGATGTGGATGGTGCGCGCGGCCTCGGCCAACGTGCGTCCGAGCTCGGTGTCCATAACGTCCCTCATGGCTCTGTGCGTCGACAATCGGTGCACAGAGAGGCGCTCGCTAGATGTGATGCCCAGGGACGTTGGTCGAGATCGTGCGACGAATCGATCTGAGTCTGTAGACGGGTGAAGACCTCCCGATGTGGAGTGGAGCTACCTAGGAACCACTCTTCGACCAGGAGGTCTTC
>JAOPYC010000009.1 GCA_025964795.1 Marmoricola sp. | reverse complement strand
GGCGGGCCGCCTACCGGGCGCTGGCCGCCACCCGCCAGCCCTCGCCGGCGACGCGGTCCGAGCAGACCTCGCTGACGAAGGCCCTGCTCGCCCTCGACCAGCGCCACCGGCGCCCGGGGATCCGGGTCGTGATCAGCGACTTCGTGGAGCCCGACGGCACCGTCGAGCGACCCTTCCCCTGGGAGCGGGCGCTGCGCCGGCTCGGCTCACGCCACGACGTCATCGTCGTCGAGGTCCTGGACCCGCGCGAGCTGGCCCTGCCCGACATCGGGCCAGTGGTGCTCAGCGACCCCGAGACGGGTCGCAGTCGTGAGGTCTGGACCTCGCTCCCCGGCTTCCGCGAGGAGTACGCCGCCCTCGCGGCCGGCCACCGCGCGGCCGTCGCCGAGGCGGTGCGCGCGGCCGGCGCCTCCCACCTGGTGCTCCGCACCGACCGCGACTGGGTCCGTGACCTGACCCGCTTCGTGCGCCTCCGGAGCAAGGCCCGACCTCGCCGGAGGGTCGCCCGATGAGCTTCCTGTCTCCCTGGTGGCTGCTGCTGCTCGTCCCGGTCCTGCTGCTGGTCGTGGCCTACGTGCTGCAACAGCGGCGACGCAGCCGTTACGCCGTCCGGTTCGCCTCGCTGCCGATGCTCGAGCGGCTGGCCCCCCGCAGCCCGGGCTGGCGCCGTCACCTGCCCGCCGCCCTGCTGCTGCTCGCGTTCGTCGCGCTGGCCCTGGCGGCGGCGCGTCCCGAGGCCGACGTCCGCGTGCCCCGGAAGAACGCCACGGTGATCGTGGCCATCGACGTCTCCATCTCGATGCGCGCCACCGACGTGGAGCCCAGCCGGCTCGAGGCTGCCGCGGCGGCCGCCACCAAGTTCGTCGAGGACCTGCCGAAGGGCTTCAACATCGGCCTGGTGACCTTCTCGGGCCAGACCTCCGTGCGCGCGGCGCCCACGACCGATCGCAAGGAGGTGGAGGCTGCGCTGCAGAACCTGACGCTGTCCACCCGCACGGCCATCGGGGAGGGCGTGTTCACCTCCCTGGACGAGATCAAGTCGACGGCGGTCCGGGCCGGGCAGAAGAAGGTGCCCGGCACCGTCGTACTGCTCTCGGACGGCACCAACACCACGGGTCGCACGCCCCAGGAGGCCGCGGCCGCCGCCCGCGCGGCGGGCGTGCCCGTCTCCACGATCGCCTACGGCACGCAGAGCGGCACCGTGGAGCTCGAGGGCCAGCTGGTCCCCGTCCCCGTCGACCGGGAGACCCTGGCCACACTGGCCCGCGACGCCGGGGGCCGCGCCTACACGGCCGAGACCAGCAACGAGCTCGACAACGTCTACGACAACATCCGCTCCTCGATCGGACTGCGCACCGAGACCCGCGAGATCACCCAGTACTTCGCCGCCCTGGCCCTGTTCCTCGGCCTGGTGGCCGCCGGGCTGTCGCTGCGCTGGTTCGCCCGGCTCCCCTGACGCTCTGCGGGCACCGCAACGTGCTGTGATGGTGGTAGGTACGTCACACCCTGCGGACAATGTGAATACCCACCGGTAAGGTCCGGCCCAGCCCGCCCCCGACCAAGGAGCCGACCCGTGCAGCAGATCCTCGAGGCCATCCTCGCCGGCGACACCACCAGCGAGGAGTACGCCGCCCTCCCGCTTCCCGAGTCCTACCGGGCGGCCACCGTCCGCAAGGACGAGGCCGAGATGTTCGAGGGCCTGGAGTCCAAGGACAAGGACCCCCGCAAGTCCCTGCACGTCGATGACGTCGCGCTGCCCGAGCTCGGCCCGGGCGAGGCGATCGTCGCGGTGATGGCCAGCGCCATCAACTACAACACCGTGTGGACCTCGATCTTCGAGCCCGTGTCCACCTTCGGGTTCCTCGAGCGCTACGGCCGGATGTCCCCGCTGTCCAAGCGGCACGACCTGCCCTACCACGTGGTCGGCTCCGACCTCGCCGGCGTCGTCCTGAAGACCGGGCTGGGGGTGCACTCCTGGAAGCCGGGCGACGAGGTCGTCGCCCACTGCCTCTCCGTGGAGCTGGAGAGCCCGGACGGCCACAACGACACGATGATGGACCCCGAGCAGCGCATCTGGGGCTTCGAGACCAACTTCGGCGGCCTGGCCCACCTCGCCCTGGTGAAGTCCAACCAGCTGATGCCCAAGGCCGAGCACCTCACCTGGGAGGAGGCCGCCTCGCCGGGCCTGGTCAACTCCACCGCCTACCGCCAGCTGGTCTCGCGCAACGGCGCCGGGATGAAGCAGGGCGACAACGTGCTCATCTGGGGCGCCAGCGGCGGCCTGGGCGGGTTCGCGACGCAGTACGCCCTCAACGGCGGCGCCACCCCGGTCTGCGTGGTCTCCAACGAGGAGAAGGCCCAGATCGCGCGCAACATGGGCGCCGAGCTGATCATCAACCGCTCCGAGGCCGGCTACAAGTTCTGGAAGGACGAGCACACCCAGGACCCCAAGGAGTGGCGTCGCTTCGGCAAGGACATCCGCGACCTCACCGGCGGTGAGGACGTCGACATCGTCTTCGAGCACCCCGGACGCGAGACCTTCGGCGCCTCGGTGTTCGCAGCCCGCAAGGGCGGCACCATCGTCACCTGCGCCTCGACCAGCGGCTACATGCACCAGTACGACAACCGCTACCTGTGGATGAACCTCAAGAGCATCATCGGCTCCCACTTCGCCAACTACCGCGAGTCGTGGGAGGCCAACCGGCTGATCCGCAAGGGCATGATCCACCCCACCCTCTCCAAGGCGTACACCCTCGACGAGGTCGGGCAGGCCGCTCTCGACGTCCACCAGAACGCCCACCAGGGCAAGGTCGGCATCCTCTGCCTCGCCCCCGAGGAAGGCCTCGGCATCCGCAACCCCGAGCTGCGCGCCCAGCACCTCGACCAGATCAACGCCTTCCGGGGCGTCTGACGGCAACCCGACATATCGGGTGACGGTTCAACCACCACATCCGCCCCAGCACACCCGGCAGCACCTCTACTGGTGCTGCCGGTGGGAGTTTTCGCAAGGGTTCGGCGCGTCGGACGAGTCGCGGTCGGAATCGCTTTGAGGATGGGTGACACTGACGGCGTACGTCGGATCGCCGAGCCGGATTTGAGGAAGATTCATGAGCAACCAAGGCCTGTCCATCTTCGATAACGACCCCGAGGACTCCGGGGACGAGGCCACCCAGGTCATTCCCCTGGTCGACGAGGGGAAGGCCGGCGCGAAGCAGTCCGCTGCGCCCGCCGGGGCTCCCCAGCAGTCGACCCATAAGGTCGCCCAGAAGGTCGCGGAGAAGCCACTGCCGCCGCCTCCGCTGGCCGCACGCCCGGCCGCCGAGGCGCCCGCCCGGCCGGCTCCGGCCCAGCGCACC
>JAOPYC010000176.1 GCA_025964795.1 Marmoricola sp. | reverse complement strand
CGTTGTCGAGCGGGGTGGAGGGCTTCTTCGCCACGGGGACTCTTCCGATCGGGTGCGCCGGCTGGCTGACGACGAAGGGCACAGCGTAGCCGCCGGCGATCAGTCCAGCTCGCGCGGCACCTGCCGGTTGAGCGGCTTCTCCCCCGTCACGGTCTCGAGGGCCGACGGCTCGTCCACCGCCCTGGACAGCAGGGGTACGGCGGTCAGCTTCACGTCGTAGGCGGAGAGCGCGCGGCGGTAGCTGCCGGGATTGGCCCAGGTCGTCGTGAGCAGCCACAGTCCCGGGTCGTCGACGTTGCAGCCGACCCGCCCCGAGACGTAGCCGGGCCGGGCGGCGAGGGCCCCCAGGGCGGCGTGCACGTCGGTGCGGAACGCCGCGGCGTCGAGCGGGTCCTCACCCACCCGGAACCGGTTGACCACGATCAGCTCGTCCACGGGGCGACCCTAGCGCCTCGGTGAGTTGACAATGGTTGTCATTAGTATTGAGAATGATTCCCATGCAGCCCCGCCCGCGCGCCACCGTCCTGGTGGCCCTGCTCGTCGCCGCGGCGCCCCTGCTCGCCGGCTGCGGCAGGTCGACGGGCGCCGCCGCGGACGGCAAGGTGAGCGTCGTGACGTCGTTCTACCCCCTGCAGTACGTCGCCCAGCGGATCGTCGGCGACCACGCGGACGTCACCGGCCTGACCAAGCCCGGCGTCGAGCCGCACGACCTCGACCTGCCACCGCGACAGGCGGCCCAGATCTCCGGCGCCGACGTGGTCCTGCTCGAGAAGGGGCTCCAGCCCGCCGTCGACCAGGCGGTCGCCAACGACTCCCCGAAGCGCGTGGTCGACGCGGCGAAGGTCGTCACGCTGCGCGCGTCCGACGAGGGCAAGGGCCAGGACCCCCACTTCTGGCTCGACCCGACCCTGCTCGCCCTGGTCGCGCAGAAGTTCACCGCGGCCATCTCCCAGGCCGACCCTGCCCACAAGGCCGACTACCGGGCGGCCAACGACAAGCTGCAGACCGACCTCACGGACCTCGACGGAATGTTCCGCGACGGCGTCGCGCAGTGCCGGTCCCGGGCGCTGGTGGTCAGCCACGACGCCTTCAACTACCTCGGTGAGCGCTACGACCTCACCGTGCACCCGATCGCCGGGCTCTCCCCCGACGCCGAGCCGTCGCCGCGACACCTCAAGCAGCTCGGCGACCTGATCCGCAGCGACAAGATCACCACCGTGTTCAGCGAGCGGTTGGCCAGTCCCAAGCTGGCCGACACGCTGGCCTCCGACCTGCACGTCCGCACGGCCGTGCTCGACCCCATCGAGGGGCTGACGTCGTCCGACAGCTCGTCGGACTACCTGTCGCTGATGAAGGACAACCTGGCGGCCATCGAGAAGGCGGGTGGGTGCCGGTGAACCCCGGCCCGAACGTCGTCGAGGTGCGCAGCGCCTGTGTGTCGCTCGGTGGCCGGCCGATCGTGCGGGACGTCGACCTGGCCGTGCAGCCCGGCGAGGTGGTCGCCCTGCTGGGGGCCAACGGCTCCGGCAAGTCCACCCTGGTCAAGGCCCTGGTGGGGCTCAACCCGCTCAGCGCCGGCGAGGTGCGGCTCTTCGACCAGCCGCTGTCCGGCTTCCGGGACTGGCAGCGGCTCGGCTACGTGCCGCAGCGCTCCCCCATCGCGCAGGGCGTCCCGTCGAGCGTGGCCGAGGTCGTCTCTGCCGGCCGGCTATCGCACCGCTTGCCGTTCGTGCCCGCGCGTCGCAGCGACCGGGAGGCCGTGACGCGGGCCCTGGAGGCCGTGGGGCTGGCCGACCGCGCCCGGCACCCGGTGTCCATCCTGTCCGGGGGCCAGCAGCAGCGGGTGCTGATCGCGCGCACGCTCGCCGGTGAGCCCGAGCTGCTGGTGCTCGACGAGCCGAACGCCGGGGTCGACCTGGACAGCCAGCAGGCGATCGCGGAGACGCTGTCGACGCTGGCCGGTGCGGGAGCGACCATCGTCGTCGTGCTCCACGAGCTGGGTCACCTGGCGGGCGTGATCCAGCGTTCCGTCGTCCTCCGCGAGGGTCGGGTGGTGTACGACGGACCGCCGTACTCCTCACCCACGGAGCACGACGCCCACGACCACCACCGACCGGGCGTGCCGCCGGTGCTGCGACCGCCGGTGCAGGCGCCGCTCGACGGAGGGTCGCGATGAGCCTCCTCCTCGAGCCGTTCATGCTCCGCGCCCTGCTCGCCGCCGCCGTGACCGGGCTGGCCGCTCCGGCGGTCGGGACCTACCTCGTGCAGCGGCGACTCTCGCTGATGGGCGACGGCATCGGCCACGTCTGCGTCACCGGCGTCGCCCTCGGCCTGCTCACCGGGACCTCGCCCACGCTGGCCGCCGTGATCGTGGCCATCCTCGGGGCTCTGCTGATCGAGCTGATCCGCTCGACCGGCAAGGCGACCGGCGACGTCGCGCTGGCACTGCTGTTCTACGGCGGCATCGCCGGCGGCCTGGTGCTCGTCTCGTTCGCCGGCAACGGGGTCTTCGCGCTGCAGCAGTACCTCTTCGGGTCGATCACCACGATCTCTCCGTCGGCGGTGGCGGTCAGCGTGGCGCTGGCCGTCGTGGTGCTCGTGCTGACGTTCGCGCTGCTGCCCCAGCTGTTCTCGGTGGCCAACGACGAGGACTACGCGCGCACGACCGGGCTCTCGGTGCGGTTCTACAACGTGCTGATCTCCGTGCTCGCGGCGGTGACGGTGAGCGTGGCGATGCGCACGGTCGGGCTGCTGCTGGTCAGCGCGCTGATGATCATCCCGGTGGCCACCGCGCAGCAGTTCTCGCGCGGGTTCCGGACCACGATGCTCGGCGCCATGGCCGCCGGGCTGGTGGCGGCCGTCGGCGGGGTCGGTGTCACCGCGTTCGCCAACATGCCGCCCGGGGCGACGATCGTGCTGGTGTCGCTGGCGGGTTTCGCGTTGACCGCGCCGCTGGGTCTCGTCGTACAGCACCGACGGCGGGCGCTGGTGCCGTTCCCGGTGCAGGAGGTCGCCCCGGTCCCCGGCTCGCCCCTCCCCGGATCGTCGGAGCACGACGAGGTCGACGAGCCGCACCGGCACGAGCACGGACCGCGCTGCGGCCACCCGGCGATCGAGCACGGGGACCACGTCGACTACATCCACCACGGACACCGCCATGCCCCGCACGGAGAGCACTATGACGAGCACTGACCCTGGCCCCGCCGTACGCCCTACCCGGCAGCGCCGGGCGATCGCGACGGTGCTGGAGACCTTCGACGACTTCCGCAGCGCCCAGGAGATCCACGCACTGCTCACCGAGCGCGGCGAGCACGTCGGCCTCTCCACCGTCTACCGCGCCCTGCAGGCCCTCGCCGACTCCGGCGAGATCGACTCGCTGCGCACCGAGGCCGGCGAGAGCATCTACCGCCGCTGCAGCACCTCCCACCACCACCACCTCGTCTGCCGCAGCTGCGGCGCCACCGTCGAGATCGAGGGCCCCGCCGTCGAGAAGTGGACCCGCGCCGTCGCCACCGAGCACGGCTACAGCGACGTCAGCCACACCCTGGAGATCTTCGGCACCTGCGCCTCCTGCTGACAAGCCCGCTGAGGCGTCGCATCTTGCGGTCGACAGCTCCTCGAGGCGTCGCATCCTGCGGTCTCCTCGAGGTGCGACCGCGACGTACGCTGGAGAGCAGGAGGTCGCCATGTCCGAGCAGCGTGAGAACGACCAGCCCAACAAGTACGCCAAGCTCCCACCGAGGATCCGACCGGAGGACCTGCGTGCCGTCCAGGATGTCCGCCCGCAGCCGACCGAGAAGAGCGAGCACGACCGCGAGACCGAGTGGATGCTCCGGACCACCGGCCTGTTCATCTGACCGATCGGGTTAGTCACAACCGCCGACGGGCGTCCCGGATGCCGTTCATGATGATGCCCTCGATGTCGCGCTGGTGCCCGAACACGTTCTGCTTCGTGACCGGCTCGATGATCCAGTCCCGCTGCTCCTCGAGCCAGGTACGGCGACGCTCGTCGCGTTGTCGCTGCTGGGGTGTGAGCAGATGCCATTCCTCCCCGAGATACTCCACGCCGAAGCGGAGGTCCTCCACCCCGAGGTCGATGCGGTAGGACCACTGGCCGGGTCGCTCGACCTCGATCTGCAGCTCCGGTCCCGGCTGGAAACCCGCCGCTAGCCAGCGGAGACGGGTGACGGACTCACCCGGCGACTCGGCCCGGCCGTCGGCAAGCGGGACGAAAGCCCGCAGCTGGATGACCCCTCTGATCCCCCGGAATCGATCGGTCTCCGCCCAGAGCTCGTCCCGGCCGAAGGCCCCCAGCCGGAGCATGGTGTCCAGGGCGGCGAAGGCACCGTCCGCGCGGAGCAGCCGGCCGAGGTAACAAGCCGTGCGGAGGGGCGTCGTCACCCTGACCCCGAAGACCTCCATCACATCAGCGGGTCGCAGGAACCGTTGGCCACTGTCGGTCAGGTCGTTGCGCAGTCTCGCTCCTCGCCTGTTCACGAACACCGAGACGGGCGGCACCGCGAGATGGTCGTTGGGCGCCAGGATCATCTCGGCTCCGTGCAGGCAGCCGGCGGAGCGGTCGGTCACCACCGCATCAGGGGGTACGACGAGCCGGAGCGCGTCCGCCCGGAGCTCGATGGAGTCACCGGCCTGCGCCGCGACGTACACACCGTTGAGCATCCGGCGCAGGAAGCCCTCCTCGCACAGCCACCCCAGGTCGTGCGGCTTGAGCCCGACACGGACTGCCGCCCGGAGGGTGAAGGGGCGGTCCAGCGGCAGCGGAAACCGATCACCCAGCAACGCCTGCCCGGGATCGAGGAACGGAAGCAGCATGGCCAGATGATGCGGGCTGGCGCCCCCTCCGCGCTTCCGTCATCCACAGGACCCGGAGCCGACCGCAAGATGCGACGCCTCGGCGTCTGGCTAGGCCTGGCCGTATCTTCGGTTGCGGCTGGCGTAGGTCTCGATGGCGGACCAGAGGTGGCGGCGGTCGATGTCGGGCCAGAGGACGTCGCTGAAGACCATCTCGGAGTAGGCCGCCTGCCACAGCATGAAGTTGCTGAGCCGCTGCTCCCCCGACGTGCGCCAGATCATGTCGGCGTCGGGCAGCTCGGGGACGTAGAGGTACTTCGCGAAGGTGCGCTCGTCGATGCGCGCGGGGTTCAGCCGGCCGGCGGCGACGTCTTGGCCCATGGCCCGGGCCGCGTCCGCGAGCTCGGCCCGACCGCCGTAGTTGACGCACATCGTCAGGGTCAGCACGTCGTTGTCCCGGGTGAGCTCCTCGGCGACCTGGAGCTCCTTGATCACCGAGCGCCACAGCCGCGGGGTGCGGCCCGCCCAGCGCACGCGGACGCCGAGCTCGTGCATCTCGTCGCGGCGGCGCCGGATCACGTCGCGGTTGAAGCCCATCAGGACCTTCACCTCGTCGGCCGAGCGGGACCAGTTCTCGGTCGAGAACGCGTAGGCCGAGATCGCCTTCACGCCGATCTCGATGGCCCCCTCCACCACGTCGAACAGCGACGACTCGCCCTGCTCGTGGCCGGCCGTCCGTGGGAGCCCGCGCTGCTGGGCCCACCGGCCGTTGCCGTCCATGATGATCGCCACGTGCTGCGGCACCTGGTCGAGGGGTACGGCGGGCACGGTCGCCCCGGAGGGGTGCGGGGAAGGCGGGCGTACGACGCGCCTGGCGGTCCGGCGCACGCTCAGCCCTCACTCACGTAGGGCATCGAGCGCAGACCACGCTCCAGGTGCCAGGACACGAACGCCGAGACCAGGCCGCGGGCCTCACGGCGGTTGCGCTGCTCGGAGCCGTCGACGACCGGCCAGTCGCCGGCCAGCAGCGCGCCGAGCAGCAGCAGCGTCTCCGGCGCCGGGTTGGCGGAGCCGGGCACCCGGCAGCCGGGGCACAGCGTCCCGCCGGCCGCGGGGCTGAACGCGCGGTGCGGTCCCTCGAGGCCGCAGTTGGCGCACGCCGCGAACGACGGGGCGTAGCCGGCCACCGACAGCGACCGGAGCAGGAACGAGTCGAGGACATCCCCCGATCGGTGCTCCCCCGCGGTCATCGCGCGCAGGGCGCCGACGAGGAGGAGGTACTGCTGCACCGAGGGCTGCCGCTCCTCGGAGACCAGCCGCTCCGCGGTCTCGAGCATCACGCTCGCGGCGGTGTAGCGGTCGTAGTCGGCCGAGATGGTGTTGCCGTAGGGCGTGCGTGTCTCCGCCTGCGTGATCATGTCGAGGTTGCGCCCGACGGCCAGCTGCAGGTCGACGTGGGTGAACGGCTCCAGCCGGGACCCGAACCGTGAGGACGTACGACGGACCCCCTTGGCCACCGCCCGGACGACGCCGTGCTCGCGCGTGAGCAGGGTGATGATGCGGTCGGCCTCTGCCAGCTTGTGCGTGCGCAGCACGATGGCTTCGTCGCTGTACAGGGGCATGGCGCCATTGTCCCCCGCCGGGGTGACAACCGGGAGCGACCCGCCGCCTCCGCGCCGGCCGGCGTCAGGCGGCCGGGACCGACCGGGGGTCGGGGAGCGGGAGCCGGACCTCGAACGTCGTCCCCTGCCCCAGCTCGCTGGAGACCGAGATCTCGCCGCCGTGCGCGTCGACGATCGTCTTGGTGATCGCCAGGCCCAGGCCGATCCCGGGGATGGCGTCGGTCAGCACCGAGGAGCTGCGGAAGAACTTCGTGAAGACCTCACCCAGCTCGGCCGGCGAGATGCCCCGACCCGTGTCCTGGACGCACACCACCGCCTGGCCGTCCTGCTGGGTGAGCGCGGCCACGATGTGACCCCCGCGCGGGGTGTACTTGATCGCGTTGCTGAGCAGGTTGTCGAAGACCTGCGCGAGCCGCTCGCTGTCGCCGTGGACGAACAGCTCCTCCCGCTGCTGGGAGGTGTCCAGCTCCAGCGTCAGCCCGGCGTTCGTGGCCGCCTTGCCCGCCTCGAGGGCCGAGCGCTGCAGCAGCTCCGAGACCGAGACGCGGTCGATGTCCAGCACCTTGGTGACCGAGTGGAGCGCCGTGGACAGCAGGTCGTCGACCAGGCGGTGCAGCCGGCGGGCGTTGCGCTGGACCGTGACGAGGTAGCCCCGCACGTCGGCGGGGAGGTCCTCGCAGTCCTCGAGGATGATGTCGACGTAGCCGATGATCGAGGTCAGCGGCGTACGCAGCTCGTGGCTGACCGAGGCCACGAACTCGTCCTTGACGCGCGAGACCTGCACCAGCTCGGTGATGTCGTGGTAGGCCAGCACCGCACCGGCGAACTCGCCGTCGTTGCGGCGGTACGGCGTGGAGGAGACCGCCAGCGCCCGCCGCTCGGAGGGCTCCTCGCCGACCCAGATCAGCACGTCGCGGAACGCCTCCCCGCCGACCGCGCGAGTCGTGGGCATCTGCTCGCTGGCGAGCAGGGTGACCCCGTCCTCGTCGTAGACGAAGCCGGCCTGCCCGGCGTGGCCGGCATGGCCCTGGGGATAGGCGAGCCTCATGAACTCCCGGTGGCGCGGGTTCACGGTGTCGTAGACGCCGTGCTCGTCGATCGCCACCAGCCCGACGTCGACGCCGTTGACGATGGTGCGGGTCAGGCGACGCTGCTCGATCAGGTCGGTCAGGGCGTGCTCGAGCCGGGCCGCGTTCTTGCGGGTCAGCTCGACCTGCGACTTCCACATCTCCGCGGTCATCGCGACGGCGGCCGAGCAGATCAGCGCCATCAGGGTGATCTGGGCGACCCGGGAGAACGCGGCCGTGGTGAACCCGAACTTGGCCAGGGTCGGCACCACGAAGCACACCAGGACGGTGAGCGTGGTGACGAGCACCCCGCGGCGCCCGAACTGCAGGCCCAGCCAGATGGCCGGGAAGGCCACGGCCACCCCGATCGCCGTGCCGTCCGACATCCGGTAGAGGCCGAGCGCCACGATGTCGAGCACCGGCAGCCAGGTCGTCCACCGGGAGGCCAGCAGGCCGCGAGCGATGGCCACCGCGCCCAGGGTGGGGACCAGGGCCACGGCGGTGCCGTAGGCGAAGTCGGTGTCGAAGCTCTCCGGGGGCAGCAGGTGGAGGAAGAACTCGACGACCAGCGGGACCAGGAAGAGGGCCTGGGCAGCACGCGGGTCAGCGCGCTCCCCCGTGAGGAGCTGCTGGATCCCCGAGACCATGGTCAGGCGCGATGGCATGCCGAGTGGTCCCTCTCGCAGGTGTTGAAGCTGCACACTCCCTGGCGTGGTGGCAGCAGGCTAGCGGCCGGACCGCCCGGTCCGCGGAGGAATCGGACATCCGCCCCGGTGCCGGTCTCAGCCCTGGAGCCGGCGCGCCGCGGACTCGCTGTCGTAGCAGCGGGAGACGAACTCGGCGGCGATCTCGTTGAGCCGCTGCGGCCGGAACCGCCATTCGAGGATGCCGCGCGCCTCGACGAACGTGCAGTCGGGCAGCTCCTCGGCCAGCATGGCGGCGTCGGCTGCCGGGTGCACCGGGTCGCGCGGGTGCCCGACGACGAGGGCGGGTGCCTCGATCCTCTTGCGCTGCCGCGACGACGGGGCGATCCGGCCGAAGAAGATGCCGTGGATGGCCGCCGCCATCGGGCCTGGTCGCTGGTCCATGGTGTCCAGGGCGATCCCGGCCCAGAACGGTACGACGCCGCGCGGCACGGCTCGCGTCACCAGCCGGGTCCCCTGGATGCTCGCGGGCAGGAAGCGCGCCAGGAACAGCAGGGGCGCGAACGCCAGCAGCCCGGCCTCGAGGGCGTTGTCCAGCACCGGCATCTCGGCGATCAGGCCGCGCACCCGCTCCGGGGCCAGCACCGCCGCCTCCAGGCCGGCGTTCGCGCCCAGCGAGGTGCCGCCCACGATGGCCTGCTCGATCCCGCGGTCGTCGAGCAGCGCGATGATCTGCTCGCCGAACGCCGTCATGGAGTACTCCAGGGGGTCCTCCGGGCGGTCGCTGCGGCCGTGGCCCAGCAGGTCGACGGTGAGCACGTGCGCGCCGGCGCCGGCCAGGTAGCGGGCGAGCGGCTGGTGCATCCGGCGTGGCATCAGCTGCCCGTGCACGAGCACCACCCACCGGTCGCCGCCGCCGTACTCGGTGTACTCGAGCCGGTGGCCGTCGTGGAAGAACTGGCCGATCCGCTCCGAAACCAGGGTCATGGCGTCACTGTGGCACGCAGTTTGACCGGATCCTCGTAACGTCCGTACTACGGCCGCCGCCAAAAACCCTCAAAACCACTCACTCTGGGTGAGAATCTGTACGTGAGCAAAGGAAGGCTGAGCTCGGGAAGCCTGCCGGCCGAGGCCTGGGTGGTCGCTGCGCTGGTGGTCCTGTCCTACCTCGCCGGCGTCGGGGCGCTCATCGTCGGGCGCGACACCGGGAGCACGGCTGCCTGGTGGCCCGCGGCCGGGATCGGCGTGGTCGCGCTGCTCCTCGCGCACCGCCGGCACTGGCCGCTCGTCGTCCCGGGCCTCCTCGTGGCCTTCTCGCTGGCCAA
Organism: Marmoricola sp.; assembly: GCA_025964795.1. GTDB lineage: Bacteria > Actinomycetota > Actinomycetes > Propionibacteriales > Nocardioidaceae > Marmoricola. The sequence goes on along the minus strand of JAOPYC010000176.1, from coordinate 14,861 downwards.
CTTCACGATGGGGCGCTCGGTCGGGGTCTCCGCCGCTCTGGGTGTGGCCGACCTCGCGGAGACCGTCGTGGTCGTCGTGCTGATCAGACGACACATCGGCAACCGGCTCGTCGACGTCCAGGGTGTCTGGAAGCTCTTCGCCATCGCCGCACTCGGCGCGGCCGTCGCGGCCCTCGGCGTCTCGGCGGTGTACGCCGCGTACCTCGACCGTCCGTTCTGGAACACCGTGTGGCTGACCCTCCCCTCACACGCCGCGTCGGTGATCATGCTGGCGCCGGTGGCCCTGCTGAGCCGGAGGATCCAGCGGCGACCCGGGCTATCCCAGAGGGTGGAGCTGGCCGCCCAGGTGCTGCTGCTGCTCACGGCCACGCTGATCACCTTCGCCGCCGCCCACCTCACGCTGGGCTTCGCGCCCCTCCCGGTGATCGTCTGGGCCGCCGTCCGGTTCAGCGAGTGGGTGGTCGTGCTCGAGCAGCTCGCCTACGCCACCGCGGTCACGCTGTTCACGCAGTACGGCTCCGGCCCGTTCGCCCCGGTCTCGGGGACCGGTCCCGGCAACAGCACCCAGCACGCCCAGCTGTACCTGATCTGCCTGGTGCTCATCGGGCTGCCGCTCGCCAAGGCCATGCAGCAGCACGACCAGGCGCTGACCAAGGTGCTGGCGAGCGAGCGCACCTTCCGGCGCAACTTCACCCAGTCCCGCGTGCCCGTGGCGATCATCAGTCGCGAGGGTGACGACCTGCTCTTCGCCGAGTGCAACGAGGCCACCGTGGACCTGCTCAAGGTCTCCTCCACGGACCTGGCCCGCACCCGGGTGACCGACCTGCTCACGGCGCCCGACCTGGCGGGCGCCGCCCGGAGCATCGTCGCCGGGCGTGCGGCCGGATGGTCCGGGCCCATCGGGCTCGCCGCCGATACCCGGACGCGGCTCGACGGCACCCTCTCGCTGATCGAGGAGCTCGAGGACAGCGCGCTCTTCTCCCTCCACCTCGTCGACGTCACCGCGCCGCAGGAGATGCAGGAGCGCCTCGAGGCGGAGCGCAACTACACCCGGGCGGTCATCGACACCGCCAGCAGCATGATCGTGCTGACCCGGCCGGACGGCACGGTGATCACGGCCAACCCGGCGACCACCGCGCTCACGGGCTACCGCGAGGACGAGCTGGTCGGAAGGCCGATGTGGGAGCTCCTGATGACCGGCCAGCAGCAGGCCGGCGCCGCAGAGCTGTTCGCCACCCAGCTCCCCCGCGAGGGCGAGGCGCAGCTGCGCACCAAGGACGGCCGGCAGATGGCGGTGATCTTCTCCAGCGACGTCCACCAGGCCAGCGCCGACGCCGAGGTGACCGTCGTGCTCTCGGCCACCGACGTCACCGCCGCCCGCGAGAACGCCGGCATGGTCAACCACCTGCTCCGCTCGGCCCGGACGATCGCCTTCGTCGGCACCGACCTGGAGGGGCGGATCACCTTGTTCAACACCGGGGCCGAGCACATGCTCGGGGTCGAGGCCGACTCGGCCACCGGGCGCGAGCTGGTCGAGTTCATCGCCGAGGAGGACCTGGCCCGCTACAGCGCCACGGGCGGGTCCACCTTCGCGGCCATCGTCGACCACCCCGCCGGCGACCTCTCGCCCGAGACCCGCGACTGGACCTGGCTCCCCGAGGGCCGGCCGCCGCTGAAGGTCTCGATGACGACCAACCCGGTCACCGACAGCTTCGGGGACCTGTTCGGCTACCTCTTCGTGGCCAGCGACATCACCGACACCCGCCGCAGCCAGGACATCCTGGTGCGGGCCCTGCAGCGCGAGCGCGAGGTCGTCTCTCGGCTCAAGGACCTCGACAACGTGAAGGACGACTTCGTCACCACGGTCAGCCACGAGCTGCGTACGCCGATGAGCAGCATCATCGGCAGCGCGGAGATGCTCGCCGACGGCATGGTGGGCGAGCTGGCCCCCGACCAGCTGCGGATGGTGGAGGTGATCACCCGCAACGGCGACCGGCTGCTCTCCCTGGCCGACGACCTGCTGCTCCTGGCCACCTTCGACCAGAGCGCGCTGCCCGAGCAGACCCACGACGTCGACCTGCGTGACGTGGTCGAGGAGAGCGCGAGCGCGGTGGCGACGCTGCTGGCCGGCCGCACGCTCGACGTGCGCTACACCGTGCCCGACGAGCCCGTCGTGGTCAGCGGCGACGCGAGCCACCTCGAGCGGGCGCTGACGAACCTGCTCACCAACGGCGTGAAGTTCACCCCCGACGGTGGTCAGGTGCTCGTCGAGGTGCACGCCAACGCCAAGGCCCGTGCGGCCGTGCTGACCGTCACCGACACCGGGCTGGGGATCCCCGAGGCCGACCTCGAGCACGTCTTCGGCCGGTTCTTCCGCTCCTCGGTCGTGCAGGAGCGGGCCATCCAGGGCTCCGGCCTGGGGCTGTCGATCGTGAAGACCATCGTGGAGAACCACGAGGGCCGGATCGACGTACGCTCCGAACCGGGGACCGGGACCACCTTCACGGTGACCCTGCCCCTGGTCCGGAACGCCCGTGCGGCGGTCCGGACGGCCTAGCGCCGGTTGACCGCGGAGATCACGGCCTTCAGCGACGCGGTGACGATGTTGGCGTCCACGCCGACGCCCCAGAGGAGGTCGTCGCCGACGGCGCACTCGACGTACGCCGCGGCCAGGGCGTCGCCGCCCGAGGAGAGAGCGTGCTCGGCGTAGTCGAGCACCCGGACGTCGAAATTGTCGGGCAGCCCGTTGATGGCATCCACGAACGCGGCGATGGGCCCGTTGCCCGACCCGTGCAGCTCACGCATCACGCCGTCGACGTAGACGTTCACGTCGAGCTGGTCCTTCTCGCCCGCGGCCGAGGAGGTGTGCACGGAGTTGAGCTTCAGCGGCGTCTCGCGCAGGAGGTACTCCTGCTGGAACGCGTCCCAGATCGCGGCGGAGGTCATCTCGCCGCCCTCGCCGTCGGTCTGGGCCTGGACGGCCCGGCTGAACTCGATCTGCAGCCGGCGCGGGAGGTCGAGCTTGTGCTCGGACTTCATCACGTAGGCCACGCCGCCCTTGCCGGACTGGCTGTTCACCCGGATGACGGCCTCGTAGGTGCGGCCGACGTCCTTCGGGTCGATCGGCAGGTACGGCGCCTCCCACGGGTGCTCGCCCACCGGGTGCCCGGCCTGCTCCGCCTCCACCTCGAGCGCTTCGAGACCCTTCTTGATGGCGTCCTGGTGGGAGCCGGAGAAGGCGGTGTAGACGAGGTCGCCGGCGTAGGGGTGGCGCGGGTGGACCGGCAGCTGGGTGCAGTACTCCACCGTGCGGCGGATCTCGTCGATGTCGGAGAAGTCGATCTGCGGGTCGACACCCTGGCTGAACAGGTTCATGCCCAGCGTGACCAGGCAGACGTTGCCGGTGCGCTCGCCATGGCCGAACAGGCAGCCCTCGACGCGGTCGGCGCCGGCCATCACGGCCAGCTCGGTCGCGGCCACGGCGGTGCCCCGGTCGTTGTGCGGGTGCAGGCTGATCGTCGTGTGCTCGCGGCGGGTCAGCTGGCGCCCGAACCACTCGATCTGGTCGGCGTAGACGTTGGGCGTCGCCACCTCGATGGTGGCCGGCAGGTTGAGGATGATCTCGCGGCCGTCCTCGGGCTGCCACACGTCGGAGACCGCCTCGCACACCTCGAGGGAGAACGGCAGCTCGGTGCTGGTGAAGATCTCCGGGGAGTACTCGTAGCCGATGATCGTCTGGCCGAGGTTCTGCTCGGCGTACTTCATGAACAGCTCGGTGCCGCGCACCGCGATGTCCTTGATCTCGTCGTTGGTGGCGCGGAAGACGACGCGGCGGAACAGCGGGGCGAGCGCGTTGTAGAGGTGGATGTTCGCGTGGTGCACCCCGACCAGGGACTGGGTGGTCCGCTCGATCAGGTCCTCACGGGCCTGGGTGAGCACCGAGATGGTCACGTCGTCGGGGACCTTGTCGCGCTCGATGAGCTGGCGCACGAACGCGAAGTCGGTCTCGCTGGCCGAGGGGAACCCGACCTCGATCTCCTTGTACCCCATCGCGACGAGCAGGTCGAACATCTTGTGCTTGCGCTCGGGTGACATCGGGTCGATCAGGGCCTGGTTGCCGTCGCGCAGGTCGGTGGAGAGCCACCGGGGCGCCCGGGTGATCTGCCGCGACGGCCAGGTGCGGTCGGGCAGGTCGATGGGCGGGAACGCCCGGTAGCGCTCGACGGGCATGCCGCTCGCGCGCTGGGTGTTGGTGAATCCTGAGTGCTGCAGAGTCATGAGGGTCCTTCGTCGGCTGGTCAGTCGCCGGGCGCTCGAACTCTCCGCAGCGAGGAGGCCGGCTGGTTCAGGCCTCGCTGCGGCAGCGAAGGAGGAGCTGGCGCGTCATGACCTGACCCACCCTATCAGCGGTCCTCAGGGAGCCTGGGGCAGCCGGACGGTGACGGTGGTGCCCCGGCCCTCGACCGACTCCACGTCGACGGTGCCGCCGTGCCAGTCCACGATCGCGTGCACCAGGGTGAGGCCGAGCCCCGCCCCCTGGATCTCGTCGGCCACGGCCAGCGAGGACCGGAAGAAGCGGGAGAACAGCTGCTCCTGCTCCCCGGCCGGGATGCCGATCCCGCTGTCGACGAAGCGGAGGACCACGTCGGGGCCCTCGTGGTCCAGGCGCACCGTCACGGCTGTGCCGTCGTGGCTGAACTTGATGGCGTTGCCGAGCAGGTTGAGCACCACGCGCTCGATCTGGGTCCGGTCCACCATCGCCTCGGGCAGCCCGGGCTCGGCGAGCACGGTCACCTCGACCTGCTTGGTGGCCACCGCCGGGACCAGCGCGCGCTCGCACTCCTCCACGACCGCGGTGAGGTCGGTGGGCCGGAGGTCGAGGCGCACCTGCTCCGCGTCGTACGCCGAGAGGGTGACCAGGTCGTCGACGAGCTCACGCAGTCGCCCGACGTTGCGCTCGAGGATGTCCACCCCGCGGGAGATCCCGTCGTCGAGAGGTCCGAGACCGCCCTCGGACAGCAGCTCCAGGTAGCCGACGATGCTGGTCAGCGGCGTGCGCAGCTCGTGGGAGACCGTCGAGATGAAGGCGTCCTTCGCGCGGTCGAGCTCCTCGAGCCGGCGTACGGACTCACGCTGCTGCTCGAGGGCCTGCACCTGGATCAGCGAGGACACCAGGTCGTGCGAGAGTCCCTCGCAGACGGCGAGCTCGCGTGCCTGCCACTCCCGGGGCTGCACCGACTGGAGCAGGAGCCAGCCGACCACCTCGTCGCCGAACGCGATCGGCACCGCCGCGAGCGCGCAGACCCCCAGCGCCTCGACGATCTCGGTCGCGTCGGCGCCGGACAGCCGCGCGTCGGTCTCGACGTGGTCGATCTGCAGCGGCGACAGCTGTTGGGCGGTCTCGAGGAGCAGGGCGTTCAGCGCCTCGGGCAGCTCGACGAAGGAGCTGGGTCGCGGCAGCCGCGCGGTCTCGGGCGACCTGCTCCAGGTGCCCTGGACCGCTGAGTAGAGGTCCGCGTCGACGAGGAGCACGTCGCAGCGGTCGACGGCGGTCGCGCACCCGACCGACTCGGCCACGCGGTTGACGATCTGGGCGGAGTCGAGGTCCTGCCGCAGGGCCCGGCCGAGCTCGTCGACCACCCGGGTCTGGTCGGCCCGCTCGAGGAGGTCCACCTGGGCCGAGCGGAGCTCCCGGACCGAGCTGCTCAGCGCCGCGGTCTGGCGCTCGCCCAGGGACTCGGCCGCCTGGCGGCGGGCCCGCTCGCGGGCGAGCTGGCGGCGGAGGCGGCGTACCTCGGCGTGCGCGTCAGCTGACTGCGTGGTGGTGGAGGTGGACAAAAGCAAGCTCCTCGGTCGGTCCCCCTCTGGCGATCGTAGTCACAGTTCCCTGAACTTCGAACCATGACACCCGACTGAGGTCGGCCGGCCCCGGGACGGGCGTACCGCGGGTAGCATCGCGGCCACCGCCCACCGGAATACGCCTGGAGGACCAGCACGTGCTTCGCCGCTTCCTGGCCCTGCTGCTCCCGGCGCTGGTCCTCACTGCGTGCGCCGCCCCGCTGAAGCCGGAGACGGTCGCCGACAAGACGACGGCGCCCTCGCTCGGGGCGTGCTACCAGCTGAAGCCGTCGGACACAGACGCGTCGAGCAACACCACGCCCGCGATCTCGTGCAGCAAGCCGCACACCGCGCAGACCTTCGCGGTGGGCACCCTCCCGGCCTCGACCGGCAAGGCCTACGACTCGCCGGGGCACGGCAAGTGGATCTTCCCGACCTGCGAGCGTGCCTTCGAGCGCTTCCTCGGCGTCGACGAGAGCCTGGCGATGCGGGTCCAGCTGAGCTGGGCCTGGTTCCGCCCCTCCGAGCGCGGCTGGAAGAAGGGCGCTCGCTGGTACCGCTGCGACCTCGTCGGCGGTTCCAGCGACGCTACGGCGTACGCCGCGCTCCCGGGCACCGCCAAGGGCCTGTTCGCCGCCAAGCCGCCCGAGCAGTGGCTCAAGTGCGCCCAGGGGGCGACGGTGCTGAAGTCGACCAAGGTCGCGTGCACCCAGCCGCACAACTGGCGCGCGATCAGCACCATCAAGCTGGGCGACCCGAAGGACCCCTACCCGGGCGACCGGGTCAGCGAGGTGCGCTCGCGCGACTACTGCTCCGACTCCGTGGGTGCCTGGATGAACTACCCGGTCGAGTACGACTTCGGCTACACGTGGTTCCACGAGGCGGAGTGGAAGGCGGGCAACCGGCGCTCGATCTGCTGGGCGAAGACCAACCGATGAGTCCCCGGTCCCGCATGCTCGTCGCCCTGGTGCCGGTCCTGCTCCTGCTCAGCGGGTGCTCCTCCTCGTCCTCGTCGAGCTCCGGGGAGAAGCCGACGGCGTCCGCGACCCCGAGCCCGAGCACGACGGCCACCGCCGAGGCCGCAGCGCCGCCGGTGCCCCTGGTCGGCTCCTGCCACGTGCTGACCGTGACCACGGCGGCCGACCCGGTGGACCCGGGCGGCCCGGTCCCGTGCCGACGGCCGCACACCGCGGTCACGATGAAGGTCGGCCAGCTCCGGCCCGTGGTCGACGGCCACCTCCTCGCGGTCGACTCGCGCACCGTGCGGAACCAGATCGCGCGATCGTGCCCCGACAGCGCCGGGGCGCTCGTCGGCGGGGACCTGAAGGCACAGCGGCTGAGCCGCTTCGAGGTCGTCTGGTTCGGGCCGTCGCTCGAGCAGGCGGACGCCGGCTCCAACTGGTACCGCTGCGACGTGGTCGCGCTGCGCTCGCAGGGCCAGCTGCTGGCCTTACCGGCCAGGCTGAAGGGCGTGCTCGACCAGCCCGGAGCCCTGGACCGGTTCGGCACCTGCGGCACCGCCGCCGCCCCCGACCAGCCGGGCTTCTCCCGGGTCGCCTGCTCGCAACCCCACCGGTCGCGCGCCATCGACGTCATCGACCTGCCGAAGGACGCGCGCTACTTGGCCAGGAACGCCCAGGCCGCCGGCGACGCCTCCTGCCAGGGCTCCGCGAAGGCCGCCGCCGGCGGCGAGCTGAAGTACACCTGGGCCTTCGAGTGGCCGACCCGCGCCCAGTGGACCGCCGGCCAGCGCTACGGCTACTGCTGGATCCCGGAGACCTGAGCCCGCCTCAGCGGACGGGGTGCCCCGCCTCGCTCAACGACCGCTTCACCTCGGGGATCCGCAGGGTGCCGAAGTGGAAGACCGTCGCGGCCAGCACGGCGTCCGCCCCGGCCTCCACGGCCGGCGCGAAGTGCGCGAGCGCCCCGGCACCCCCGCTCGCGATCACCGGGATGGAGACCTCGCTGCGGACCAGCCGGATCAGCTCGAGGTCGAAGCCGTCCTGGGTGCCGTCGGCGTCCATGGCGTTGAGCAGGATCTCACCGGCGCCCAGCTCGGCCGCCCGGACGGCCCACGCGATGGCGTCCAGCCCGGCCGACCTCCGGCCGCCGTGGGTGGTGACCTCGAAGCCGGAGTCGGTGCCGGTCGAGACCCGGCGCGCGTCGACGGAGAGGACCAGCACCTGGTTGCCGAACCGGTCGGCGATCTCGGCCACCAGCTCCGGCCGCCGGATCGCGGCGGTGTTGACGGCGATCTTGTCCGCGCCGGCTCGCAGCAGCCGGTCCACGTCCTCCACCGAGCCGACTCCCCCGCCGACGGTCAGCGGGATGAAGACCTGCTCGGCGGTGCGCGAGACGATCTCCATCGTGGTGGCGCGCCCCTCGTGGGAGGCCGAGATGTCGAGGAAGGTCAGCTCGTCGGCACCTTCCGCGTCGTACACCTTGGCCAGCTCGACCGGGTCGCCCGCGTCGCGCAGCTCCTGGAAGTTGATGCCCTTGACGACGCGCCCGGCGTCGACGTCCAGGCACGGGATGACTCGTACGGCGAGGCTCACGCCGTCAATCATCCAGCACGGCGCGCGGGCCAGGTGAGGTCGAGGGCGTCGGTGAGCGTGAACCGGTCCTCGTAGAGCGCGGTCCCGATGATCGCGCCCTCGACCCCGTCGGGCACGAGCGCCATCAGCGCCTCGAGGTCGGCGAGCTCGGTGATGCCTCCCGAGGCGACGACCGGTCGGTCCGTGCGACCGCAGACGTCGCGCAGCAGCTCGAGGTTGGGGCCCTGCAGCATGCCGTCCTTGTTGACGTCGGTGACCACGTAACGGGCACAGCCCTCGCGGTCCAGGCGCTCGAGGACGTCGTAGAGGTTGCCGCCGTCTCGGGTCCAGCCCCGGGCCGCCAGCGTCTGCCCGCGGACGTCGAGGCCCACGGCGATCCGGTCGCCGTACGTCGCGATGGCGCGCGCGCACCAGCCGGGCGACTCGAGCGCGGCCGTGCCGATGTTCACCCGGCCGCACTTCGCGGCCATCGCCGCGCCGAGCGAGTCGTCGTCACGGATGCCGCCGCTCATCTCCACGTCGATGTCGAGCGTGCCCACGATCGTGGCCAGCAGGTCGCGGTTGTCGCCACGACCGAAGGCGGCGTCGAGGTCGACGAGGTGGAGCCACTCCGCACCCGCCTCCTGCCAGCGCAGGGCGGCCTCGACCGGGTCGCCGAAGCGCTTCTCCGACCCGGCGACGCCCTGGACGAGCTGGACGGCCTGGCCGCCCGCGATGTCGACGGCGGGGAGCAGTTCGAGGTGGTCGCTCATCAGGGTTCTCCGGTTCGGGCGTGGGCGGTCAGGATCGGCGGAACAGCATGGTGTGCAGGACGGGCGCGGCGAGCAGGCTGACCACCGCCGCCATGGCGCGGGCGGACCACTCCGGGAAGACGACCCAGACCAGCACGTTGAGGACGAGCAGCATCGCGATCGTCGCGCCGACCTGCTTCCGGCGCCGAGCCGCGAGGACCCCGGTCTGCCGGGAGTGCCGCACGGGCAGACGCGACCGTACCGCGCGCGAGCGGGCCGCGCGGCGTTCCCGCTTCTCTGCCTGCGAGGCACGAGCGGCAGCGACGATCGCCGCCTCACGCTCGCGCGCCTCGCGGCGCTGCGCACGCTCCCTGCTCATGACCGGGTCAGGCCCTGCACCCAGTTGCGCAGCAGGCGCGCACCGGCGTCACCGGACTTCTCGGGGTGGAACTGGGTCGCGGTCAGCGGGCCGTTCTCCACCGCTGCCACGAACCGGTCACCCCCGTGGGTGGCCCAGGTGACCAGCGGCGGTCGGGTGCGGTCGTTGGTCCTCAGCGTCCAGTCGCGGACGCCATAGCTGTGCACGAAGTAGAACCGCTCGTCCTCGACGCCGTCGAACAGCGTCGTGCCGGACGGGGCCTCGACGGTGTTCCACCCCATGTGGGGTACGACGGGAGCCTGCAGCCGCTCGACCACCCCGGGCCACTCGTCGCAGCCGGCGGTCTCGACCCCGTGCTCGACCCCGCGCTCGAACAGGATCTGCATGCCGACGCAGATGCCGAGCACCGGACGTCCCCCGGCGAGGCGGCGGCCGATGGTCTCGTGGCCGCGCACCGCGCGCAGCCCGTCCATGCAGGCAGCGAACGCGCCCACCCCGGGAACGACCAGCCCGTCGGCGGCCAGCGCCTGCTGCTGGTCGGCCGTCAGCGTCACCGCGGCGCCGGCGCGCTCGAGGGAGCGCACCACCGAGCGGAGGTTGCCCGAGCCGTAGTCGAGGACGGCGACGGACGGTGCGGCGGGCGTGGTGTTCAGAGTGAGCCCTTGGTCGAGGGCACGCCGGTCTCGCGCGGGTCGAACGCGACGGCGTCCCGCAGCGCCCGGGCGACGGCCTTGAACTGTGCCTCCACGATGTGGTGCGGGTCGCGGCCACCGAGGACGCGCACGTGCAGGGCGATCTGGCCGTGGTGGGCCAGGGTCTCGAAGACGTGCCGGGTGAGCGAGCCGAGGTAGCCGACTCCCGGTTGACCAGGGCCGATGGTGACGAACTGCTGGCCCTCGGGCTCGCCGACGTGCACGCAGTAGGGGCGGCCGGAGACGTCGACGGCGCACTGCACCAGCGCCTCGTCGAGCGGCACCAGCGAGTCGCCGAAGCGACGGATCCCGGACTTGTCGCCGAGCGCCTGCAGCAGCGCGTCGCCCAGGGCGATCGCGGTGTCCTCGACGGTGTGGTGGGCGTCGATGTGGGTGTCGCCCTCGGTCTGCACGGTCAGGTCGAACAGGGCGTGCCGGCCGAAGGCGGTGAGCATGTGGTCGTAGAAGCCCACGCCGGTGGACACGTCGGTGCGGCCGGACCCGTCGAGGTCGAGCTCGACGAGGACCTTCGACTCCTTGGTCTGGCGCTCGATGCGTGCTGTGCGTGTCACGTCGTTACCTCTCTCAGGGCGTCTCTCAGGGCGTCCTTGAACGCCGTCATCTCCGCTGCGGTGCCGATCGAGACCCGCAGCCAGCCCTCCGGGCCGGTCACCCGGATGAGCACGCCGCGGTCGAGCAGCTGCTGCCAGAGTGCCGCACGATCGTCGAACCGACCGAACAATACGAAGTTAGCGTCGCTGGGCGCGACCTCGAAGCCCTCGGCCTCGAGCCACTCCACGGTGCGGTCGCGCTCCGCGCGCAGCTCGTCGACCTTGCCGAGCAGCTCGTCGGCGTGGCGCAGGGCGGCGCTCGCGACGGCCTGGGTCACGGCCGAGAGGTGGTAGGGCAGCCGGACCACGCGGAGCGCGTCGCACAGCTCGGGCGCCGCGGCCAGGTAGCCGAGTCGGGCGCCGGCCAGTGCGAAGGCCTTGCTCATCGTGCGGCTGACGATGAGGTTGCGCAGGTCCGGGAGCAGCTCCAGCGCCGACGGGGTGCCGGCGCGCCGGAACTCGGCGTACGCCTCGTCGATGACGACCACACCCGGAGCGATGGCGCACAGCTCGCTGACCACCTCGTGCGGGAGCGCGGTGCCGGTCGGGTTGTTGGGCGACGGCAGCAGGATCACGCTCGGCTGGTGCTGGTCGACCAGGCGCCGGGCCTCGTCGAAGTCGAAGCTGAAGTCGTCGTGGCGCCGGCCGGCGACCCAGGTGGTCATGGCGTCGCGGGCGTACTCCGGATACATCGAGTACGTCGGGGCGAACGAGACCGCCGTACGGCCGGGGCCGCCGAAGGCCTGCAGGATCTGCAGCATCACCTCGTTGGAGCCGTTGGCCGCCCACACCTGGTCGGGCGTGATCGGCGCCCCGGCCTCCTTCGTGAGGTAGGCCGCAAGGCCCGTGCGGAGCTCGGTGAACTCGCGGTCCGGGTAGCGGTTCAGCGTCGAGGCCGCGAGCGTCACCGCGCCGGCGATGTCGTCGACCACCTTCCGGGAGGGCGGGTAGGGGTTCTCGTTGACGTTGAGCTGGACGGGCACGTCGAGCTGAGGTGCGCCGTAGGGCTCGACGCCGCGCAGCTCCTCGCGCAGCGGCGGCCAGGTGCTGGTCCCCAGCGGTGCCCCAGCTGACACGGGCGCGCTCACGGCCGTCCGAAGCGCACGTTGACCGCGGCCCCGTGACCGGGCAGGTCCTCGGCGTCCGCGAGGGTGACGACGTGGTCGGCGACCTCGGCGAGGGCGTCGCGGGAGTACTCGATGACGTGCACCGAGCGCAGGAAGGACCGCACCGAGAGCCCCGAGGAGTGGCAGGCGCAGCCGGCGGTCGGCAGCACGTGGTTGGAGCCGGCGCAGTAGTCGCCCAGCGACACCGGCGCCCACGGCCCCACGAACACGGCGCCCGCGTTGCGCACCTTGGCCGCGTCGGCGCTGGAGCTCGCGGTCTGGATCTCGGTGTGCTCGGCGGCGTAGGCGTTGATCACCTCGAGGCCCTGGGCGACGTCGTCGACCAGCACGATGCCGGACTGCTCGCCGGTGAGCGCGGTGCGGACCCGGTCGACGTGCCGGGTCGCGGCGACCTGCTTCTCGAGCTCAGCCTCCACCTCGTCGGCCAGGCGCAGCGAGTCGGTGACCAGCACCGACGCGGCCATCGGGTCGTGCTCGGCCTGGCTGATCAGGTCGGCCGCGACGTAGGCCGCCTCCGCCGTCTCGTCGGCCAGGATCGCGATCTCCGTGGGCCCGGCCTCGGAGTCGATGCCGACGACGCCCTTGAGCAGCCGCTTGGCACTGACCGTGTAGATGTTGCCGGGGCCGGTGACCAGGTCGACGCGGCGACAGGGGCCGGCGCCGTACGCGAACATCGCGATCGCCTGGGCGCCGCCGACGGCGTACACCTCCTCGATGCCGAGCAGCTCGCAGGCCGCCAGGATCGTCGGGTGCGGCAGACCGCCGAAGGCCTTCTGCGGGGTGCTGGACAGGGCGATGGAGCCGACACCGGCGACCTGCGCCGGCACGACGTTCATCAGCACGCTGGACACCAACGGCGCCAGGCCACCCGGCACGTAGAGCCCGACCCGGTCGACCGGGATCAGCCGCTGGCTGACCCTCGCGCCCGGCCCCAGGTCGGTGACGACGTCGGCGCCCAGCTCGGCCGCACAGGTGAGCCGGAGTCGCCGGATGGACTCCCCCAGGCCGGCGCGGATGTCGGGGTCGAGGTTCGCCAGGGCCTCGGTCATCGCCTCGCGCGGCACGGCGATGTCGGTCTGGGTGACGCCGTCGAACTTCGCGGAGTACTGCGCGATGGCCTCGACTCCCCGGTCGCGGACGTCGTCGCAGATCGGGCGCACCACGTGCAGCGCGGCCTCGACGTCGAAGTCGGCGCGCGGCACCAGGGTGCGGTAGTCGGGGGCAGCACCAGCGATGCCGTCCCGGAGATCGATCCGGCGAATCATGCCCACCAGTCTAGGTGGGGCGCGCCGGGATCCCCGACCGCAGCCCAGCGCCCGGACCGAGCGGTATTTCCGTGGCGTACGGCCTGCTCACCAACCGGCAGGACGTCGAGGTCCTCGACCTGCTCGCCACGGTGAGCTTCGAGATGCGAGACCTGCCGGGTCGCGACTCATGGGGGTCAATGAGGCTGCGCCGTCGCTGCGCTACCACAAGGCCGCGTGGTTCGAGCCGATCCTCACCGGAGTCGGCTGCAGCGTCCTCGTGGGCGGGACCCTCACCCTGAGCGGCATCGGGATCTGGAGGGTCATCCAGTGGATCTGGGCCTAACTCCGTGCCTGTGGGAACCTGAGCCATGGCGTACGACGACGACCTCGCCGATCGCGTCCGTGCTGCGATCGCCGGCCACGACGGGGTGACCGAGAAGCCGATGTTCGGGGCCCTGGGCTTCCTCGTGAACGGCAACCTGGCGGTGAGCGCCAGCAGCCGAGGCGGCCTGATGCTCCGCGTCGACCCGGGCGGCCTCGAGTCCCTGCTGGCCGAGGACGACGTCTCCCCGTTCGAGATGCGCGGCCGGGAGATGCACGGCTGGGTCCACGTGGCCGCGACCGACTCCACCCCCGACACCGAGCTCGCCCGCTGGGTCGCCATCGGCGCCACCTACGCCGCCTCCCTCCCCGCGAAGTAGGCCTCGCCCCGGGGGTCGTACGCCGAACCGCGGACCGTGACCACGGTGGTTGAGGAGCGAGCGCAGCGAGCGTCTCGAAACCCGGCGCGCCAACAGCGCCGGCGAGCCTGAGCACGCCGGTAGCCCCGCCGAGGTGGTGGTACGGCGGGGTCTCGGGGCGCTGTGGTCAGTAGAAGTGCTGTGGGTGGTCCGGCGTCGGTGGTGGCCGGGTGCTCGTCACGTCGACTGTGCCTTCGTGGTCGCGCAGGAGCTGGTAGCCGTGCGGACTCGTCCACAGGAACGACCCGGGTTCCAGCGTGGTGTAGGTCCAGGCCGAGTGGGTCTTGACCCGGTGATGTCGCCGGCACATGGGCGCGATGTTGCACGAGCAGGTGGTCCCGCCGTCGTCGTAGGGAACACAGTGCTCGGAGTCGCATCTCTTCGCCGGTCGGTGGCACCAGGGGAACACGCATCCGTCGTCGCGGAGGTTCGTCTGCTCCTCGAGCCGCTTGGGCGCCTGGTAGCCGTTCACGTGGAGGTGCTCGTTCAGGTCGATCACCGGCTTCACGACGACCTCGGTGTCCCGGTTGGCACACCAGGTCCTGACCTGCTCGGCGGTGACACCGGTGCGGGTGTTCTCGACCCGCGCCAAGTGGTGGCCGGGCTCACCACGCAGGGCGGCCTCGGACAGGTGCACGTAGAGCACCACCTGCCGCGGCTTCCCGGCCCCACCGCCGGCAGCCCGAAGGTCCAGGGCCAGCTGCTGTCGGGCGATCTCCCCGACCGCCATCGCGCGGCGGACGTCGAGCGACTCCGTCGACCCGGCCAGCGCCAGCTGCTCAGCCTCCGCCGAGAGCGCCGCGTCGAGGTCCAGGGCGTCGGCCAGGTCGAGCTCGCCCTCGATCCGGGTGGTCCCGTTGAACGACACCTGGTCGTGGTGGAACCTCACATGACGACCATCAGCAGCCTGCTCGGCCTTCTCCCGCGCCACGTCAGGCATG